>NZ_CAWNBB010000021.1:0-84371 GCF_963872585.1 Vibrio sp. 10N.222.47.A9
AATTACGCAACAAAGCCTAACTTGAGCGAAGCGAAACTACCAAGCGTTGCGAATCACTCTTAAACAGATTGTTATGTTCGTCCTAAAGTTATTTAAGCTTCTTCTTTACTTGCTCAATTACGCCTTCACAACAGCCGTCAACTTCAAAGCTTAATTTACTGAGGCTATTACCCTTTATTTTAACTTTTGGTGCTTTGCCATGCTCTTTGCAGCGAACAGAACCAACTGTTTTCTTAACGTTGTCAACCACACTAGATAAAGCTGCTTTTTCAATAGCGTTATTTATGCCTTTTACATCACAAGAAATGTTAATCACGGAAAGTATCCTTCTACTTACAACATTCGATAACAGGTTAAATTAGATAGCTCAAATAACGCAATCAGTTTGATATGAAGAGTATGGAATTTGCCACCAAATTAGGACTTAGATCAATTTCACACAAGAGAACATAACGAATGACATGGATTCCCCCTCCCGAGGATCTGCCACACTTATGTGGTACTTAAATGCATCGGAGGCACCATGTCTGATTATTCTTATTTCTGCGGTATCGACCTAGCTAAAAACCACTTTAGTCTTCATGCCGTAGACCAAAATGGTAAGGTCATACTTCATAAGTCAGTAACCCGCTCTAAACTACTGACTACAATAGCAAATATGCCACTCATGCGTATAGGCGTTGAAGCGTGTGGTGGTGCACATTATTGGGCAAGAACACTCAATAAACTCGGTCACGACGCCCGTATTATGGCCGTAAAATACGTAATTCCTTATCGAACCAAGGGAAAGAACGACCTTAATGATGCTGTTGCCATATGCGAAGCTGTTCAGCGACCATCCACTCGCTTTGTACCCGTAAAATCCCCCGAGCAACAAGCCATCTTATCGGTACATAGAATGAGAGAGCATTGGGTTCGTGAACGCACCGCGCTTATGAATCGCATGCGTGCCTTACTCTCTGAATTCGGGTTGATCATTCCTGTTGGCCGCTCTTCATTAATGAAACACGTTCCCTTAATGCTTGAAGATGCAGAAAATGAACTGCCACATCTCGCAAGAACGGTGATTGCCGATGCTTATCACCACCTTGGAGAGTTGAATCAACGTATCGCCGATACTGAACAAGTCTTCGACTCTTTTGCTAAGGTCAGCGCTAATGTTCAACGAGTGATGAAAGTTCGAGGTATTGGACCGCAAACCGCTACTGCGATACTTGCTTCGATAGGCAACGGTTCTCAATTTGATAAAAGCCGTGATTTCTCTGCTTGGCTAGGACTCGTACCAAAACAATATTCGACGGGAGGAAAGCCTCGCTTAGGTCGGATAACCAAACACGGCGACAAATACTTACGAACACTATTAGTTCACGGCGCAAGGACCGTGATTGCCAACCTTGGCGACAAGCAAGATAAGTTAAGTCAGTGGTGTCGGGGCGTTCTAGAGCGGAGAGGAATGAACCGAGCGATAGTGGCACTTGCCGCGAAGAACGCACGAATTATATGGTCGCTTTTACACAATCAAACAGAATATGAAAACTATGCTGCTTAAGTAAAAACCTAAGCAGCATAAAGAGTTAAACCCACCGGGTCATTGCAGACGCTAATGATGGAGATAGGTTAAGACCACTTGCGGAGAGCCTGTTAATGCGGCGGACACACTAGATGTCATCTAACGAATAAGGCACCGCAGTCGCGCAAGTCATCAGGGCCACGACGTATGCGAATCGTCGATAAGTAGGCCGAATGTAGAGCGGCAGTCCAAAACCCATCAACATAAGTTTAGCGGATGTTTGACAACCGGGGGAATCCATGTAGCCTTGTTAAGGTGTGAGGCACGCAATACCGGAGCCTCTGTATACCACCTTAACCGCTAAACCTGACGCATGGTAAAAATGCCACGCGTGCCGAATCACTCTTGAACAATTTGTTAGTTGCAATATTCAAAGCTTACTCGTAGCCAATAATAAAAGCAGCTTCAACATTGACGTAATTTTCAGGCTCAAAGAATGTACTTAAGCGTTTTACTACATGTTCAAAAATTTTCTGTCGACTACCATTTCCTGACTCTCTATACACTGGGACAACAAGTAATAAATAGTTCGCTTTTTTACACAAGTGGCATTTCCAGATATCGAGGAGGTCCATGTTATTAGCTGTGGTTTTACCTCGCTCAACCTCCATGATCAAACCTGTATTGCCAATTTCCACATAATAGTCAGGTCTTAACCTTGTAACCGTTTGATCTACGAACAAACCTTTCTTTTCGCTAGTCATGCCGAGTTCAAGACATTTCGGCAAGAAGATATCTTGAATATCATGGCTTTTTGCATTGAATTGATGTGCATTTTTGATCTTATCGGCGATATCTGAGCGCGATAAATATTCAAGTAAATCTGTCGCTATTCGCTTCGCATCACTGAATTCAGCTGACACATTAACCTTTTTCAATTCATAAAATTCCAATATAACTCCTTACAACTAACAGCTATATTAGACAGAAAAATTCTGCACTTAAATACAGAATTATTCTGTCTAGTATCTCAATGACGTAAACGATACCCCGTTTTTATGAAAACTAACAGTAACTTAAGCACTACAGCTCTCTGCCTACATCCCAAAATACAGAATTTTTCTATATAGCATGAATTGATGTGCCAAACTGAAACTCATGTATAGATAGCCAGTTAAAGTTTAATGAAAAAATCACCATTTCTATCGTATATACAAGAATATATGCTTGGACGGCACTATGCCCTTCGTACAAAGGAGGCGTACATTTATTGGATTCACCAATACATTCTTTATCATGATAAAAAGCACCCAAAGGGCTTAACTTCCAGGCATGTGGAGGATTTCCTAACACACCTAGTTGTTAACAAAAAGTCAGCGAGGAAAACGCAAAGTCTAGCTCTCAATGCATTAGTCTTTTTATACAAAGAAATTATTCAAGAACCCATAAAGCTTGATATGCAGTTTCGACGCTCAGATAAATCACGAAAACTGCCAACAGTCATGACTCCAGAAGAGATTGGAAGGCTATTCAATCACTGTTCACCTAACTACAAATTACCTTATCAATTAATGTATGGATCAGGGTTGCGTTTAATGGAGTGTCTACGCTTACGTATACAAGATATCGATTATGCATATAAATCTGTACGTGTATGGCAAGGGAAAGGAGGTAAAAACCGCATAGTGACAATAGCACCAGAGCTTTTCCCCGCTATCAAACAGCAGCAACAGAGATCGGCGAGTTACTATCATCAAGACATGAATGACACAGTTTTCTCTGGTGTATACATACCTGAAGCTCTTGCTAGAAAGTACCCGAGCGCAGAAAGGAGCCTAAATTGGCAATTCCTCTTTCCCTCTAGTCGTTTGTCGCCAGATTTACAAACAGGCGAGCTACGTAGACACCATATTCACCCAACAGCACTTCAAAAACACATTAAGGTAGCAGGCCAAAAAGCCAACATTGAGAAAAACATCTCGTGTCATACTTTAAGGCACTCATTCGCTACGCACCTTCTTCAAAGCGGAGCGGATATCAGAACCGTTCAAGAACAACTTGGGCACACCGATTTGAAGACAACGCAAATCTATACTCACATCATTGATAGAGGCGCCAATGGCGTTGTTAGCCCATTATCAAGAATATTCGTAAAATAACGATAAATGAAATTCGGATTCCGAATTCTGAAATGACTTCATAATCACGAAACAGGGCACTATCACCTGCTCTTAAGGCTGAGGCCTCTAGTCACTCCAAAAGCTCAATAACAATTTATGTGTGTGTTTTTCTCTGCAGCAATGGCTACGTATCACCTCTTATTGTTGCGCCACCATTACCTATTTACAACTTTCATGGCGCTCACAACGCCCTAACACGCACAATAACGGGATGCCTAACAAACACATTATTAAACAGCGAGTTGCAGGTTTCCCACTCTCTACTTCGAGCTTTCGAAAAGAGATATTTCACAATTTTCATCAATAACAGTGTTCGAAAAAGAACATATGTCTCAAAAACATACACACCATCAATATGAACAAGACTGCATGGTAAACTGCATTTATAAAAAAGCAGGAATAAAGAATGATTACTAAGGATAGAGATTCAAAAATCGACAACAGTCTTCAACAGAAAGCTGGCGCAAAAGTAGAGCAAGATGTCGCGTTTTACTTACGCAGAGAGTTTGCAGATGCAAATGACGTTTTCATTATTAATGACCTACGCATACAGTTTAAAAATGAAACTGCTCAGATCGATCACTTAGTCCTTTATAACAAAGGATTTATCATTATTGAGTCGAAATCGATTCGTGGTGAGGTTAAGGTCAACAATCAACTCGAATGGAGTCGAACCGTAAGAGGGAAATGGACAGGAATGCCCTCGCCTATCGAACAAGCTAAGTT
This sequence comes from Vibrio sp. 10N.222.47.A9, assembly GCF_963872585.1. Taxonomy (NCBI): domain Bacteria; kingdom Pseudomonadati; phylum Pseudomonadota; class Gammaproteobacteria; order Vibrionales; family Vibrionaceae; genus Vibrio; species Vibrio sp. 10N.222.47.A9. The sequence goes on from NZ_CAWNBB010000021.1 coordinate 4,417, forward strand.
ACAAACCAAACTATTGAAAGCACTTTTAAATGACAACGCTAAGTCGTTACTAGACCGGATTGCATTTTTACAAGGGTACTTTGGTGGTCGCTGTTGGGATCAACTCTGTGCCGCGTCCAATGACGCTCTAATCGATCGAACTTCTATCCCTAAAGATATATCGAAGAAGCTCATTAAAGCCGAATCTATTGGTAGCTGCGCTAAGAGTCTCATCAAAAAGCACCGCGTAGGTTCAATACTAAATCCGAATCCTACGTTTAATCGTGATGAACTGTACCGCCTAGTTCACTTTCTAAACGAACAACATGTGCCTACGTTCTCTCCGGCCCCCAAAGTACATATCGCAGAATTGAGCGAAACTGAAAAGGTAGACTTGGTTCAGGCCGAAGAAATAATTGAAGAGGCCAAGGTTCCACAAATAAGGCATGGTTTTAATTGTAAGAAGTGTCAAAGCCCGCAGACCGAGCCGAGGTATGGAAAGTATGGGTATTACGTCTACTGCCCACAATGTAAGGTGAATACTGCAATGCGTATTAGTTGCCATTCTTGCCAATCTAATTCAGCTAAAGTCAGTAAGAAAAAGAACACGTACTCAATTGCTTGCTCTTGTGGTGAAGGAACTCAAGTCGTATTTCCTTAATCTAATAATTCGGAATCCGAATTGTGCCGCCATTTAATGCTATTCGGATTCCGAAGTCCTCCAAAACTAAACAACTAACACAAATCATTTCTGGCCACTTTTCGGCATAACCTCAACAGGTGGTACTTGATGCCAAACAATGTCACTTGTGCCTGTATAGATTTTTGTTGTTTTTGCGTTCGCATGCGCCATTCGCTCGGTAGCACTCTGCCCTTGCTGTTCAATCATTCGAGCAGCCAGCCCTCGAATTTCATGATAGGTCGGCCTTAACGATTTCTTTAGGTGACTATAAAGCCCTAAAGAGTCTCGAACCTTACTGAACTCTTTACTTATGTTGTGGTGATTTACTTGGTAAAGATGGTCGGTCTCTTTTGAAATGCCACGTTGCTGCTGTTTAGGTTTACGGTGAACGATATAAGGGCAAATCAATCTCGATGTTTTAGAAAGGTCGACAATGTCTTTAATAGTCTGGGTGACAGGAATGGCCACAGTGGAAGCATCGGACTTTTTCACCTTCTCTCGGTGAACATAAAGCATTCCATAGACAGCATGCCCATCAACATACTCCACCTCTTTGTCAGGGTTCCAAAGAATCCCACAAACGCCTTCACGTGGTTTGTATATCCGATAACGAAGCCTATAGATCTCCCTCACAGCATGAGTCGTCTCAAGAGTTAGGCTCATTGCAACCTTAAGAAACAGTGGCGCTGCATCGTAGATCTTTTGGTAGTTTTCGATATCTAGGTCGTGGCGAGCCTTTGTGTAATCTTCTCTGGTCAATCGACGCTGTTTTTTATTGAGTACAAAATTACTCTCTATAGCGCTTTCATCGGCAAGGTAGGAAAATACCTTTTTGAGATTACTGATCTTATTGTTGAGCTGACGATTACTTAACTCTGAATAGTATTTCGAAAGAAACTCATTGATGTGCTGTAACTTGATCGATTTGGTTGGCAACCGCCCCATGAACTCATCAAGGCGGTAGCAGTCCCTCTCCAAATTTCGATAAACGTCTTTGGAAAGCCGTTCTTCTTTCTTCACACGAGACAACACTAATGGAAGCCAACCTTTTAAAGGCCGATTGAATTTATCCTTGCGACCTTTAGAGACAGCTTTGCGAAATGGGGTCATCTCAGAAAGGGAAAATGCGCTTCCTAGTTCAGGACGATATTGCAAGTTATAAACATGCGCAGCTTGTATCGCTTCTTGCTCTACAGTTCCGATAGGAAATAGCTTCTTCACACCATCTACGGTCGTAAACCGAAATCGAGATTGACCCCTATGGCTCATTTTCACCAAGAATGGAGGGTAATGAGCCGTTTCTTTGCTTCTAGCTCTACCAACCATTTATGACTCCAAGAATCTTAGAAGTTCACTCACCCTGTCTGCAGGGTTCCCTACCTCGTCGTCAACACAAACTAAATATCGGCCCGTTGGCGTTCTAGTGCCCTCAAGCTTGCCGTGTTTAATCCAGTTTATGATGGTGGTATTGCATATCCCTGAGTCAGGGTAAAACTCATCAATAAATTGTCTAGGTCTGATTTTACGTGTCGCCATGTCGTTCTCCTTACCTTTCTCACTACATGAAAATTAAGATTTTTCATCTACTGGTAGAAAAACTATGCACGATTTTTTCAGTGACATTCTATTTGCGCAGCAATTAACGAAAAGGATTCCCAAAACGTAAAATGATTCAACGAATCGATTTCAAGCCCACTTTAGGGTGGACTAATACATTAGTGCCAAGTTGCTAATCCATTGATTTTATTTAACTATTTCACTGGCCTTTTTAACCGTTTTTTAGGCCAATTAGAGCTTAACCACCAGCTCTAAATACATGAAATGCATATAAATCAATATCATACAGCTAAGATTACTACCAACATCGGGGGTTTCACAGTTTTTGAGCTCTCAAAAACGTCGTAAAGTCTCTTAACACCACATACCTAAAGATACATCCCTATTCGCTCTACTTCTTTTAAAGCAATACCATCAGCTGCTATACCAACATGAGCTGAACCTAGTGAATACCACGCAACATCATCAGCCTCTTGAGCTGTGATATCTCCTTTCCACTGGGTCACAACAAAGTAGTGAATCAACTGGATCTCTGTTGTTGGATGGTAAAGCGAGCACAAGTATTCGTAATGAATAGGAACTACATTAAGCTCTTCATCAAGTTCACGAAACAGCGCCTGAACCTGATTCTCACCGTGCTCAATATGACCACCAGGTATGGTGATTAGGCCAGGATCGGTCTCCTTAGACTGTATCCGCCCCATGAACCCACGGGGCGACTTGTCAGTGTTTGAAGTTCCAAGGCAGGAGTGCGTCGATATCAGGCTCAGCTTTCGCCAGCTCTTTCATGCACTTGACCATGTAGTCGTAGAGGATAAGACTGTTGGCTTTCGCGGTCTCGATGATGCTGTAAAGCATCGCGCTCGCATCAGCACCGTTTGGTGTGTTAGAGAACAGCCAGTTCTTCCTGCCAATGACCAGTGGTTTAATTGCGCGTTCAGCGCGATTATTATCAATAGATAAGTGACCATCGTCGATATAACGAATAAGCTTTGACCACTGCCCAAGCGTATATTTTATCGCTTTGCCTAGTGGGCTAGAGCCAATCACCTTCTGGGTCGTCATCCATTGGTAAAGCTCATCCAGTATCGGCTTGGCAAGCGCTTGACGCTCTGCTTTTCGCTCTTGGGCAGGCGCACCTTTTAAGCGTGATTCTATCCCGTAGAGTTTTTGGATTTTAGCCAGCGCCTTATCAGCCTTGCCTGATTTACCTTTCCCTTGAAGCTTCTTCGCATCCATGAACTTGCGACGAGCATGCGTTAAGCACCCTACATTGGTGACGTGATGCAGACCATCATAAGCCGCGTAGCCATCGGTTTGTAGATAACCGTTGTAGTCACCTAAAAAGTCCACGGGACACGCCCTCGCGCGACTGTTTTGATAGTCGTACAAGGCAATATTTTTCACATTCGGCAGTGCCGATTCGGGTGAGTCAGCGCCTGAGCAGTAGAGCCACATATAACACTTCTTCTCTTCTTTGAGCACATTGAGCGGCGTTTCATCCGCCTGAACCACCACTTGTTGAAGCAGGTTATCCTTCAAGGCCGCATACAGCGGGGCGAACTTCTCACTGACTTGGATAACCCACCTTGCCATGGTGGTGCGTGATAGCTCGATACCCGACTGGGTAAACAGCGATTCTTGGCGATAAAGTGGCATCGCGTATTGGTATTTGCCAAGAATGATGTTGGTCAGCAAGCTTTCTGTGGCGAAGCTTTTAGGGATGAGACTCTGAGGGGATGGCTTTTGAACGATACGGCTGCTGTCACCTTTTTCTCGCACTGGCGGCAAGCGTACTTAGGACGAACATATTCCAACACTTTGAGTACCGCTGGCGTGAACTCTAGCTTCTCGCTGCGGTCTTCACCGATTTTATGCAGGCTATGATTGCAGCAAGCGCACTGCTTTTCATGGTCGTCTACATCAAGTTCGATAACCTCACGAGGCAAGGTCTTAGGCAGAGGTTTACGTTTACCGCGCTTTTTCGTTGTGGTCGTGGTTGTCACCTCAACCTCGTCTTCTTTAACGGCTTCACACTCCGCTTCGTTGAAGAGGTCACCTTGTGATTCATCGTAAGGCTTTAATACCTCCGAGCGTTTCGCGAACTGACGGTCGAAGGCGAGTTTGAGTTGTTCAAGCAGCGATTGGCGCTCTTGTTTCCACTCATTTTTCTCCGACATCAGAGCAGCTACCATCGCTTGTAGCTCGGCAACATCTTGGCTTTCTGGGTTGATATTTGGCGTCTTTTTCATAGCATTGATTATACTAAAATCGTGCCGTTAACGCTTGGAGAATAAGGCTTTATTATCGATTAACTCATTGTAAAATCGTTTATTTTGATGGGTTCGTGGCCGATAATTGTGAAGCCTGAAAGCAGTCTATCAAGCTCAAATTGAGTGAGGGTAAACACCTGATTTTTCTCTTTTGAAGGCCACTTATACTTGGCTTTTTCAAGGCGTTTATACCAGAGGGCGAAGCCTGTTTTATCCCAGTACAACACTTTAATCTTATCGCGCTGTTTATTGGTAAACAGGAACAGCGCACCGCTGCCAAGAGGCAAGTCAGTATCATTTTCGATAATCGCTGTAAGGCCGTTGATGGACTTTCTAAAATCGACGCTTTCACGATAAAGGTAAATGTCTGGAGCGCTGAGCATACCTTTCATGACAACGCTCCAATGAGTTCAGCAAGATAGGTGGCTGGCGTGCCTTGAGGAATGCTCAGCTCCACATCATTGATGAGAAGTGTCATGTTCGCCGTAGCTATCTGGGCCTGATACTTGGTTGTCTTTTCAACGATTTCGGCTCTAACAAATCCGACAGATTCCGATTGGTTTGCTGTTTGGAGTTGACGCCGTTTGGCGAAGAACGTGGATAAACTCAGTCCATGCTCTTCACAAAAAGCGCGTTGGGTAACACTGCTACTTTCATATTGTTCAAACAGTGATTGCCATTCTAGGTTGGTGCGTCGTTTTGCCATTTCAACTCTCCTTTGGGTTGGAGAGATGATCTTATTCTTCGTGCTGAAAGATTAGAATGCGGTGTTCATGACACGCTTACCTTAGACTCGCTTCGCTTCTCCAGCAATACTTGTGATTCGTTGAGCAAGATAAAAGAAACACACTCGTGTACATCCATTGGGGGTTTCCTTAGGCCATAGTTTATATATTTAGACTTTCTTTACGACAACAGAACCCGCAATGAAGTCGTGAATCGCTCTGCGTTTGTGATTAAACAACATAGAGATGAACTCTAAAAGAACCCAACCTATCATTGCGTAACCAACAAAAATAAAGACTCGGCCTTGCTCTAAGCTTTCCCAGGTTTGTCCGTAGAACGACAGTTGTGCATAAGCATAGAGACTAAAAGGTATAAGCATGATTGGGACAATATCTCTCATACAAGACTGTTTGAGGGTTAGGTTTCTGCTTTCAGATACATCGACCACTTTTACTCTCGTGACCATCTTACCAATCGTTTGTCCATATTTGGCATGCATACCAACGTAGTAAGTAATCCCTATTAGTGAATTCACAATTCCCCAAGCAAAAACACCACCTGAACTAATCACTCCAGAAAGCACGTAATCATCTATCCATTCCAATGGCAAAAATACGATTGAATCTATCCAGATAGCAAAGAAGCGTCTCCAAAAATTTGAATACTTATTGGCGTACATTCTTGTTCCTCAAGCACTTATCGATAACGAAAGAGAGAAACTACAACACATCAGTTTTTAAAACATTAAACTGACTATAATTTATAAAACAAATGCGAAGTGGTATGCATATACCACCATTCCCCCAAATTGACTAGCCGATTCACCTACTCTCGAATCAGCTTTTTGCTCAGCCTTTCATACAATTCAAAAGCTTCTGTTTTAGATATCAAGTTTCCAAGAGCATATTGATGAGCTAGCTCAATATCGTCGCTTTGATTGGAGTAGTAACGCTTGGCGACTGCAGCGCACTGGCTCAGATTGGTGTACCAACTGCCGTCTTGCTCAGCCACAAAGTAATACGTCGCTCGCACTAACTTTTTGCCAATTACCTTAACGACATCCGCATCAGTCATTGTTTTGAAATTCGGGGTCATTTGCTTAAGAAAAGTCGATAAATAGCCATTAAGAGCTTGGGCTATTTCATTACTGAGCTTATATCGTGGAAACTTTGTAGATAAATCATTCCCCCAAATACAACAGCAACAATGCTTAAGCCAAAACTGCCAATGGAATTCTTCGTTGGGCTGCAGAACCTCTGAGACAGACCCTGGATCAATATCAAGCTTAGTCACTTGAGTGATAGGTTTGGGGTATGGTGTCGGAAAGTAGGTTAAATACTTCCTTTTCTCTCTGACCAATAGGCGTAGCGAGTACGATCGAAACATCCAAATCAGAGCGACCAACAATGGCCGTTCCTCTTGGAACACTACCGTACAAGTAGATGCCATCTATTTGGTCTGGGAGTTCTTTTAACAACGAATCAATGACTACTGTCACCACCTCTTGAAATTCAGGCGCAATGTTCTTTGGCGAATAAAGATTTTGAATAAATCCGTCTTCATCGAGCCCTCTAGTTTGTTCTTGCACCTTGGGTTCCTATTTTAATCGTTATAATTAATCACACCGGATTCTGATGATGATTTGAGGAGTGCCAGTGGTTAAAGTAACATTAACTCTCGCTTAGTTTTATCGTCCAACTTTTCAATCGCGTAGCGAAAAGCAACTCTTGGTATTGCGGCATGCTTAGCGTTTAAATAACCAATAACCTGTTGAGGTTCCTTTTTACTGAGGACTTTAAGCATCCAACCATATCCTTTCTGCACGAGGTCATGTCCATCTTCTAGCAATAGGTCTGCTACACAAAGCGGAGCCAACGCTAAGTATCGATTCTGATTGATCGGATAAATTAAGATGACAGCAGCAGCTCTACGTACAGCAAAATTTGAATGCTCGACCCATTTGGTTGTGAGTTCGAACAACTCATTGTATTGAGACAGTAACTCACCAAACGCATGAGTGCAGAAGTCATCACAATCATTCCAGTCAGTGACATACTCCATTAACCAATGCTCAAAGATTGGAAACGTTTCTTTCGAATATTGTTTTCTTACTCTAAAAGCCCAGTCGTAAGCAATAACACCTAACGCCCAATCCCTTTCTTCAAGCAATTGAGTACACAGGGACAAAACATTAGAGATATCTTTATTTTTGATGGTTTTAAAAACGAGCGCCGATATAGATCGAACCAGCCCTGTTTTAACACTAGCCTCTGGATAACCAACGTCTGAAAGATGAAGCTTTACCGTTTCAACGATATTCATTAATTGCCAAACCTTCATAGAACTAAAATTAATATCAAAGTGAGATACACAGCACTTAAACCATACGCATTGAATTTATAAAATATAAGTTACCTTAATCAGAACATTCATTATTGAGCATTTAAATTACCACTAAAACAAGGATATTCCCTTTGGTAAGAGTAACTTATAATGCATACTAGCGGCCTTAAAAAGAGGTGCTAAATGAAAAAGAACGGTTTTACACTTATTGAGCTTGTTGTCGTTATTGTGATCCTTGGAATACTCGCCGTAACTGCTGCTCCAAGGTTCCTCAACGTAAGTACTGATTCTCATATTGCAGTTGTGAAAGGCACTGGCGCTTCTTTTAAAACAGGTGTCGATTTTGCCTATTCAAAAAATTTAACCTCAAACGGTGGCGGTGCATCTACGAATGTACCTATCTATGATGAATCTGCAACAGGTCAGCTCGATTTCAATGAATGGGGATATCCAGCCCAGCAATGGTACGCAGAAGAAGACTTTCCAAGACTGGACAATACCGAAGATTGCATTTCGGTGTGGGGCGCTCTACTTCTTGATCCCCCTAGTGTTTCTAGCTTTAATTCGCCTACAGATACAGACTACATCGCTGAATATATACAGACGGATCAGTGTATCTATCATTATCGAGTCGTAACGGGAATTTCCATTGACTACAACTCAATGAATGGTGACGTCACTGTAGACGATGAGCCAGATAACTAAGCGCTAAATGTTGGTCTTTCAGAGTACTTGGGAATTTACGGTTTCTCTCAATAAAAGTGCCACACATTAAGAATCAACAGCACACATTTAAGACTGGCTTATTTTGGCGTAAACGAGCGTGCTGTCCATATCTCCTGATGGCAAACGTCGATCATTGGCTAAGCGATCTTCAAGTTGATAGCCACATCGTTTGGCCACGGCCTGACTTTTAAGATTCGAGCCTGCCATCCTAATTTCGACTCTTTTCGCACCTTTTTGAGTGAATGCATATTCTTCGATAATTCGGACAGCTTCACTCACGTAACCCAAGCCCGTTTTTGATGTTCGCAACCAATAGCCGATTTCAAAGTAAGGGACAGTATCGTCTCTTATCATAAAACCAATAGCCCCGATAAATACCCCTGTTTGCTTTTCAATAATATTGAACCAGAACTCGCCAGTAAAGTTGGCGAAATTATTGGTAGCATCTTGAATGTTAAGTCCTAGCTGCTCTTTAGTTAGAGAATCAGAAACCCAAGGTAAGAATGGGGAAAACTCGGCCTTGCACTCATTTATCACCTCAAACATCTCTTTGCTGTATTTTAATGATGGAGGGGTTAATTTTAGCCTTTCACTTTCCATCACTAAGCCTTTTTCCAATCAGAACGTAGAACTGCCAGCACAACTGTATCCCACCACTTTCCTTTAAAAAATCGGTGTTGATTGAAATACGCTTCTTGCCTCATTCCGAGCACCTTACACAATTTAATCGCAGCCAAGTTCTTGCTGATGGTTTCCGCGTAAATACGGTGTATGCCTAACTCTGAGAAACCGAAACTAGCTAGGGCTGTTGCAGCCTCTAAACTTAGCCCTGCTCCCTGAGCTTCCCTCGAGAAAGCACAGCCCATCGAAGCTTGTCGATTACCCTCAAGGCGCAAACAAACGGTTCCAATAAACTTCCCCGAGTCTTTGCTTTCAACCGCTAATTGAAAAGACTGGCGCGGAACTTCCAAAGCCTGCGCAACAAACAACTGAGTTAGCTCTCGATATTTGTTAGGTTCGCAATCACTTTCATCATAGAAACGCTGATACTTAGCGTCTTGAGACATCGCAACAAAGGCACACTCGTCTTCGAGACTCATATCTCGAAGAATCAACCTGTCAGTTTCCAGCTTAAACATCAAAATTCCTTTTTATTTTATAGCCATGAAGGGAAAAGTCTCGGAGGTGTTTACTCGTATACTTTCCCGTTATGCTTCAACCAACCATGAGTGTGATGATTACGAGGGTCTTTGTGCGTCCAGTGCATTACGCCACCTTTCTTGTTCCATTCATATTCACCATAAAATTCAACTCGATCGCCCTTTGCCAGTCCCTGAACACGAGGCGCTAAGTCAATATTATGTGCGACTAACAAGGTTTGTCCGCTATCGAGTCGCAAAATGAATTTCTGATGTCGAGAGCCTTTATTATCATCAGGAAGTACTCGATACACCGTACCCGATCCGCGCACCTGAACGTCGCTTTGGTGATTTTCGTAAGCTTGCTTAAGTCGCGTATCATTCGCTTGAACATGACTGATGCCGAAGCTAAGCAGCACCAAAAGTAGAGCGCAAAATTGTTTCATTCCTTTCATTTCCCATATCTGTGTGTTGATTTGGGATACTGGTTGGGCATCCCCTCATTTAACGGTGCTTGTACTGAGTTGGACAATAACCTCTCGAAACGCCCGAACTGCGCAGTTTTACGTGCTTGGTCGAGCGCCCAGAAACACGTGAGCGCCACAGCTTAAAACTACCAAGCTTGAGATGGCTACGCATAAAACGAATCACTTGCGATTCATTTAAACCAAATTGGTGCTCTATTGCCTCAAATGGCGTTCGGTCTTCCCACGCCATTTCGATAATTCTTGATTCATTCTCTTTAGATAGCATCATGCATACTCTTCCTTTATAAACTGGAAGAAATACGCCCGTCTTAGATTTAAAGATCACAAGTGACCACTTTGAACTACACGACTTATAAAGTTCAATAAAACAACAAGCTAACTCAAATTATGGCTATTTGCTTTCCAGCCACTCAGAACGCAATAGACCATACTTAATCGAGTCATAATACTCTCCTTGGTAATAACGCACTTTTCTTAGCCTAGCTTCTTGCTGGAAGCCTAATTTGAGGGCTAGTGACATCATCCGCGGATTACCCGACCAAGTGGTTAAACCGACACGCTCTATCTGCTTGTTTTCGAATAGGTAAGATACCCAAAGAGGAAGAGCTAACGCAGCAATACCCTTCCCCCAATAGTCGGAGTTATAAATGACTACTCCGACTTCAAGCCAACGTGTCTCTTCACACTCCCAATAACAACTGACGGTTCCTACAGGCACATCGTCTACAACCACCAACTGTAAGTCGGATCCATTGAGTAACCGTTGAAACGAACGGCTTTCAAATTCGTCTAATGACGGGTGGGAATATGGGAAATAAGGGCCGTTAAACTTCGTCCACTCATCGTTTGAGATAACCAAGGCATAAATGGCTGCCAATTCGCTTGGCATGGCGGGCCTAATACTTACTTGCATTTTCTCTCCTTAGTTTGGTGCTTAAGTTTGGTTCTTGGTCTAACTTCTAGAGGGATTAATCTCGACCACAACAGCTAGTAATCTCATAATAACCATTAATAATAAAAGTAACTAAATCGGATGACTACCAATCTAGCAGCGAGGCAATCATGGGGTTAAATAAGCTTGTGCGAACTCTCTAAGCACTCTCGCATTATTGTGGTATTTGCTATCCCCGCACTTTATGCCATCCACTCTGATGTCCGGGCTGGAATATGTAGGTATAACATCTCGCTCATAAGACATCACTGTCCCTCTGTCAGCACAAATTGCACCGAAGGAATATTGAGGAGCTCTTGGATACGTTCCAGAAATGTAACTTTCGATACTATCAAAATCTTTCAATAACGTTTTATAGTCATGATTAGCACCACTTAAATGGCCAATTTCATGCTCCATTAAGTAATCAGGGCAGTTTATCGCTAAAGAAAAAAAGTAGGATACCGAAGATGACATACCACAATAATCAGACTCAAAGCTAAAATTATAATTAGAAAATACTATCTCAGTAAAAATGGGGACGCCGTCTTCTGTTGTTTCTGGAATCGGTTCTTCCATCGATAATTTTAATAACCTCTCTGCTGCTCCCAAATCTTGAAACCAAAGGCTGTCAATTTCAGACGTATAAATCACCTTGGTGACTTTTCGCGTCATAGGAATGCAGGAGTTTTTCAACACCAGATTCGAATAGCTTTCCCATGTCGCTATTTTAGAGGCAACAAATGCTTTGGAATATTCGGCTAATACAGATTCATCAACATAAAGATGGATCTCTGTATTCAAAACCTCACTCTTCGCACAAGTAGGAAACTCGATGCTTTGAGCATTGGAGAGTCGACTATTGCTCAACACTATAATCAAAACACAACCAACTAACTGGATGAGCCTTTTAAAAGAACTCTCACTGACTCGTGTATTCATTTCCACCCTCTCCCTATATTCAAAACCACAAAGAGCATCACAAATGCCGTGACTTAAGATTCATATCAATCCCCATTACACATATAAGCATTGGCCTCTCAAAGTAACCTGCACTATCTGTGTTTTTCAGAAAACAAAAAGCTCGCCATGCAATGACGAGCTTTATTGACTATGGGAGCTTAACGGTTATAAGACCCTGGCATTAACAAGGCCCAAATTCGAAGAAATCTAAAGTATTAAGACACCTGATCGCGCAAAGCCAATTCAACGTTTTTCAACACTTTGAACTCTTCGCGAGTACAACCGCGTGCCACGGAAACCCAATGGTCGCCAGTTTCATCGGCTCCTTTAAACTCTGCACGCAACTCATATCTTCGCCATGTAACAAACGCCAAGATAAAGGTCAGTGCAAGCATCGGTAAACCGAACTGAGGAACAAATGCCCAAGTCGCAGCCGAGAGGACTAAAGCCAACGAAACGATATTGATTGCGTTTTCTTTAAGACCCAATTGACGAATTTCTAACTGTTTGATTTTACGTAAGCTGTACACATCTTTCTTAACTCGGAGTTCGTTAGAGCTCACCAGAAAATCTGATGCTTTTTATGACCTACGAAGTCGCACTAAATTCGCTAACCTGTTGCGTGTTTGATTCTTTTTCATCGCCTTTCTCCATGTTATTAAAGGTTAGTAAAAACTAATATAATCATGAAGTTAATGAACGATCGCTTATTTTATAAATCAAACTAATATTAAAATCAAGCTTATGCAATTAATAACACTTATAACAACACCGTCTTACATGCTAAATTTCGATAGAAAGAAGGCTTATTAAGGAATCTACTCATCATAAATCGGTGTACTTTAGTTAAGTTAGATATAGGCCGATAGTGATTCCGATAATCGACCGAACATACTAAACGGCGGGCATGGTTCACTCTGCTTTGTAACTACTTATTTCAAAGAAATTTTTGCAATGAATCTCACGCTCTAGGAATGCTGAACCACGGTCACATAACGCTCCATCTTCCATAACCAGAACAACCACCCTCCCTCTTGATCATTGATTTTTTGAATACCAAAATCATTCAATTGAACATATCAACATAGCTTATCGATTAAGCAATTGATCTCATAACAAAGAGACTGTACGCTTACATTATGCACACGGTTACCTAATGGAGATCACGATGAATGAACTACTGACATGCGCTATGGAACAGAAACAACGAACAACAGTGACGAGTTTATTCGCAAGAAATGGATTCAAGATTGCGGCTACTGACTTTGATGATGTGACTTTCGAACGAGAGAGTGTGTTGGTCAATGTTCGTTTCGATGCGTCTTCAAACGTTGAATCGATTTCAATTCTAAACAACTAACGAGCTCACAAGCAGGTCGCTAAAATAATTGAATGGCCAACATTCGAGTCATTTTAGCGTATCTTGCAACCTGCCCTTTTCTACTTCATCCCCATCCTCTTCTCTTCCAAAAGCCACCGAGTGACAATTAAATCAATAACTCGCAATTCCATGAGCTTGGCTTATATTTATTAATACCCTTTGGACAAAAATTCGAAATGATGCCTATGTTCCTAACTCGGTTAATTTATGTCAGTACGCTTTCCGAATGTTGTGATTCCAAAGCATTGGAGGAGATACTCGCTATCTCGCGAGATCATAATCGGCAGAGCCATTTAACGGGGCTTCTCAGCCATAATCAAAAGTACTTTCTTCAATGTATTGAAGGGTCTAGAGAGGCCGTTAACCACACGTACAATCATATTCTTAACGACGAGAGACACAATCACGTCGCAATACTTTATTTTAAAGAGATTGATAGCAGAGAATTTGGAGACTGGTCGATGGGAGACATTCCGCAGTCCAATTTAACCGATCTGTTGAACTTACAGTTTTCAACGTCAGACCAATTTAACCCATATGAAATGTCTGGCGAAAGTGCTTACCGAATGCTTTTAGAATTGAAACAGAATTTGCCATCCGAGTGACAAAACTCAACTTGGAACGATTACTATAGAAGAACCTGCGACCAAATAAGGTTTTGTCATTTTGAGTTTAATAAAAGGTTAGATGTGCATCTCACCTTTATTTTAGGACAAGAATTTAAACATAAAAGTCCGAGTTGAGCATTTTCAATGTGCTCAACTCGGACCCTTAAACAATTAAGTTCTACGCTCTTAATTAATCTCGACGACCAGTCAACTCAATCGCTTGATCTTTTGTATCAATTTGGAATTTCAAACCACCAGAAGATGCTTCATTGCGACTTTGTAATACAGGTTCTGATTCAACACGCTCTACATTAGTCTTATTTGGCGCAGTTAGGTTCATGTCGATTGTACCTGTATAATTGCCGTCTGCCGCCAACGCAGTATTCATGGAAAAAGCCATAAGCCTAGTGCGATTAACTTGTTCATACGTCACCTCTGTATTTCATCATTCGTTTTTCTTTCGATAGAGTTACTTTAGCCATCAACAAACAAATGAGGAAAACCGAGATTTACCAAATTGAAAACAGCCCTAAGAATTAGCTTTAAGGCAATTGCGTCTGTATCTCAGATAGCACCTCATCTAACTCCTCACCTAGGGCTTCAACAAGTGCTTCATAACCTGCTTCTTTCAACGGTACTTTTGATTCGAAGTCGGCACGCGCGAGCTCTGAGCCTTGCTCGCTCAATACCCAAGTTCCTTTCACTTCTGCGTTTCCGGTGTAAGAGCCATTGAACTGCTCAAAGGTTATCGTCAACTCTCTTTCGGGCTCTCCTGATGTATCAGAAGTATTGACCCGCTCTTCAAGCAACCCTTCAAGGTTCTCAGCCCAAACGTGTTTACGCGCAGACACCAATTCATTTTCAGACTTGCGATAAGCTATTCCTATCGTGTCGAGGTAATCCGGCAAATCAACACTAGTTTTGACCTTAAAGATGGGCTTATCCAATGTACTTTCAGGCAAGAGGTAGGCGTTAGTACCATCAGTAGGCGCTGCGCACCCCAAGAGCCCGACTGACACAACCAGTGATATAAATTGCTTTCTCATTATTCCACTCCCTTAACTGGAATCGGGTCTTCTTCTACTTCACTACCAAACACTAACGCATTCGGTTTGTCGTTCAGCACTTTAATCAGTGGGCGAAGCTCTTTTAACACATGTTCTAACTCTTCAGATGCACTGATCAATTGCTTGTAGGCGTCTGAATCATCGTCGTAGCTCTCTAATGTCGTCTCAAGTTGCTTCATCGTTTCACTCAGATCCTTTGGTAACGCTTTTGCGCCCTCACTATCCAGCAGTTCATCCATACTCTTTAAGGTGCTATCTAACGAAGCAAGCGAGCCATTTAAGTTAGCCACAGTCGCATCTAGCGGTAACTCGTTAATCTTGGTTAAGAAGTCTGTGATCTGCTTTTGAATCTCGGTCAAGCCACCAGCTACAACAGGGAAGACAGGATAACCATCAAACTCTCTTGGCTCGTACGGGTCTTCGTCTTCATAGAAGTTTATGTCGACAAACAATGCGCCTGTAAGCAAGTTACCCGTCTTCAAAGTCGCCCTTAAACCTTCTCCCATTTGAAGGTCGACTCGTTTGGCAAAGCTTTCAGCATTCACAGCCTTAAAGACTTCTGAAACTCGTTCTATCTCCAGCTTGATTAAGATGGGAATGCGGTTCGAGACTTTACCGTCTTTATCCATGCGAATCTGTAACGGCACTGTATCCACTGTACCTATTCGAACGCCACGATACTCCACGGGAGCGCCCTTCTTTAGACCTCGAACCGATTCTTCAAACAACAATACGTAATCAATAGAAGTCGTGTATTTGCCTTGTAAAACTGCGTCGTAATTATCGTAAAGTGTATATTCTTGTAAGTTCTCTTTGATCTGCTGTCCCGGCTGAATGCTCGCTGCCACATCAAAACTCACGCCACCCGTTATTATGCTTTCTATCGATGCGAAGTTAACGTCGAGGCCATTCGCACCAAACTTCACATCAATCCCAGAGGACAACCAAAACTGAGTTTTCTCGAAGATCAGCCCGTCATAAGGAGCAAAGATAAACAGTTGGTACTTACCCACTTTATTCTCGTAATCGAAACTTGTTTTCTCGACACGTCCAACAACAAAGCCATGGTGCAATACAGGTTCGCCAACGTTCAGTTGATTCGCTTTATGGTGTGATAACACCACACGAATGCCTTTGGTGTCTGGCCCTGCGACGGGTGGCGTGTCTAACACATCAAACTTCAATTGAGATTCACTGGATTTCCCTGGCTTTAACTCTATGTATGAGCCAGACAAAATGGTTTCTAACCCGCTGATTCCATCAGTACCGATGTGTGGCTCAACCAACCAAAATTGGGTTTCTTTATTGATCATGCGTGAGGCTTTCTTGTCTATCTGAGCTTTGGCGATGATGTATTCATAGTCTTCGCTTAACGCCACGTCAGTGATTGTCCCAACGTGCACGTTCTTAGATTTGATCGTTGTTTTTCCTGCTTCTATTCCGGAAGCATCAGGCAAGATCAAAGTGATCTCTGGTCCGCGATTGTTGAAGTACTGAAACAACATCCAACAGCCGACCAGAACAGCGATAATGGGCACAATCCAGACCGGAGACAATTCATTTTTTTTTGATACTTTCGCATCTGACGCGCTTTGTTTTTCCATATACCCCACACCTCTACCGAGAGATTATTTCCATATAATTCGAGAATCAAAAATCATTGCCGACAACATAGTGAAAATGACGACGGCAGCAAAAGACAAAGCAGCAGGCCCAGGATAAATCGCCATCAATCCGTCTAATTGAACCAAGGCAACCAGAATGGCAACCACAAAAATATCTATCATTGACCACCGACCAATAAACTCAGTAACACGGTATATTTTGAGAAATCGAGTCGCTTCATCAACAGGTAAGCCCTGAACCCTTTTTGCATTCCAATACAAGTATGCGAGCGCAATCATTTTTGCCATCGGTATAAACACACTGGCAAGCAAGATGATCAAAGCGACTGGGTATGACCCCATATTCCACAGAATGATGACACCTTCGATGATGGTTGAACCTTCACTCGTCCCGAATGCAGACGTATACATCATTGGGTATAGGTTTGCCGGGATGTAAAAAATAATGGATGTGAGTAATAGAGCCCACGCTATCTGAAGGTTTTTGGTCGGATTAAATCGGTGTAGGTGAACATGACAACGAGAGCATTGACTAAGTTGGTCATAATACAAGTGAACCTGCCCACAAACATGACAAACCAAATGATCGTGCTTTTGAAAAAGGCTACCCGTTACCGATTCATGCAACGGCTTAGGTGGGATCAATCGGTCCCAGATCCAATCAAAATCAACCAACGAAATGGTTTTGACCACCAGCATAGCGTAGATACCAAATGCCCAAAATGATATGCCCATAGAGACATCGGCTAGTGCTGCTATTTTAATCAAACTAACCAACACACCAATCAAAAATACATCCACCATCAGCCACGGTTTAACCCAGCTCAAAGTCTTTAAAATGAAGATCGCTAAACGGCTTAGGTTCGGCGAGTGGGTGCGCCTTTTTTCAGTCAACGAATAGAACCAGATCGCGCTAATCAGAAAATAAGCAGGCAGGAAAATAACGGCAAGAAATAAGAGTGCGGCAATCAGTGAATTATCTAACCTATCCATCATATCCACGGCTTGATAAAGGGTTATTTGTTGACTGATACCTTGGACGCTAAATGACATGTAGGGAAAAGTAAGACTCATCACGAGTGTGATCAAACTGGCCACTGCGTAGGCCATCACTCCTTGTCCCTTACTCGCACCGATGCTGCACAATGTATGATGACAACGAGGGCAAGACGCCTTACTGCCCGAAGGTAATTCCCGGAACTGGCTGACTAACCCACATTCGATGCATGACTTGGTACAAAGATCAGACAATAATGGCACCTCTTAGCGGTTGATAAGCAACTAGACACTAAGACTAACTATAAGTAAGAGTTGGATTTTTTGCCAATATGCACCCAATTAAACAAATACAGTATCGTAGAAATGAGAGGTAGAAAGATAAAAGAAGAGATGACCAATTGGCCACCTCCTCGCAGTCCTAGAGCTGTGTCTAGAAAGCTTAAACTAAGTTCTGCTTAAGCTTCTCTTCCAACGCTTGAATACACAGCTTGATAGCGATAGGCGTGTTTGAAGCGAATGGGTTCAACGCATAAACCGTGTTAGTGGGTAATTGAAAGCTTGGCATCATGTCGACCACCTCACCGGATAGCTGATGAAGGTAAAAGTCTGGAATAGCACCGATACCGACGCCAGATTTAATCAAAGCGAGACAACTGTGAAAGGAGTTCGTAATGCAACTGGCTGGCTGTTGGTAAATAAAGTCTTGTTCATTTTGCGAACTAAAGTGATGAGTCACCTGTTTTCCCTGCCAAGAGTTTGCGATGTAAGGAATAGATTCAAGTTCACGAGAGAGCATGCGTTCAACACCACACAACACATCTTTAAACTCACCTAAACGCTTTTGCTTTAGGTTGCTATCACGCGAACTGCCCACTCGTACTGCGAGATCAATATCGTGTTCCATGAAGTCTAGATGCTGATCGTCGCTTATCAGCTCTGGCTTTAACTTCGGATATTGCTTCATCAGATCTGCAATGACGGGTACGACGAGCAAGTCCATCAGAGCATTCGACGCCGTAATACGAATCCGACCTTGGGGCTCTTCTAATTCGGCTTTTGCCATATCCCAAGCCGATTCAGCGATCACGTTGATGTCTTTGCAACTCAAATAAAAACGCTCACCCACACTGGTCAGAGATTGCCTGCGTGTTGTGCGCTTAAGAAGAGAAGCGCCTAGCTCTTGTTCTAAAATTTTGAGGTGCTGACTGACGACAGATTTAGACAACTCTAGCTTTTCAGCCGCAGCCGAGACTGAACCCTGCTCTACGATATGAGCGAAAATCGACATCTGCTTTAGCTTACTCATCTTATTGTTCTCTTTTTACAAACAGTATTTTCTATTATCTCTGTTTTTCAAATCAATTTCCAAGACTAAACTCAATTCAACTTATCGAGATACCAAATCAAAAAGACAGTGCTCGAAACAAGACTGTTATGGAGAAAGACAATGTTAGACAACCAAATTTTAGAAGCATGTAAGCAGGGCATTAACGCGTGGCAAAAAGCTTTCAACAGCCAAGATGCGAAAGGTTGTGCAGATCAATATACTGAAAGCTGTGTAATGGAAGCACGTCCATTTGGTACTTTTGAAGGTCGTGAAGCGATTCAAGCGTTTTGGCAAAATATCATCGACCAAGGCTTCAAAGACGTTGATTACACCGATGTTAAGTGGGAAGAGCACCCAGAAGGCGGTTACATTCTTACCGCTAGCTGGACAATGAACAAAGCGTTTGGTGTTGTACATCGTGAGCACTGGGCACTAGAAGCGGATGGTTGCGCTCGCTTAGTCAGCGACGACTTCGAAGTTCAAGGCGAACGCTAGAGCTGCAATTAAAAGCTAGAAGCTCACAGCTCACAGCTCACAGCTCAAAAATAGAAACAGAAAACAAAAAGCCAGCAACCCAAATGGACTGCTGGCTTTTTAATGTTTGACTCTGTCGCCTTTTCACTTCATTTGAAGGTGATTCAGTGACTCTACACAATCATCATTTCAAATCAAAATGTCTAGTCAGACAGAGCAAATACAAGTCAAAGTTACAGAGCGGCTTTCTTCGCTTCTGTAATCCAACCATCGAACGTGCTTTGGTTCGCTTTGATCCAACCGTTTACGTGCGCTTCGATATCCGCAGAGCTGTTCTTACCTTTACTCATCATCATGTTCTGAGCACTTACATCATTGATGTTAAGTTTGATGATCTCGAAAAGCTTCGCTGCTGATGGGTTGTTCTTAGCAAACTCTTTGTTCGCAATAATGCGCATTGAGTTCATTTCGAAGCCGTAGTTTTTGCCGTTAGATAACGTCGTGTCCACATTCGAACGCTCGCCAGGAAGTGCTGAGAAAGGAACTTCTAACCAAACTACATCTTCGTTAGGCACCAATACGCCACTTACCCAGTAAGGTGTCCACGTGTAGTAAAGAATTGATTCACCCTTTTGGTAACGAGAAATGGTATCTGCGATGATCGCCGCATAGTTACCTTGGTTGTGAGTCACCGTATCGTCCAGTTTGAACGCTGAAAGTTGATGTTCAATCACCATCTCACAACCCCAACCTGGGTTACAGCCTGTAAGGTCTGCTTTGCCATCACCGTCAGCATCAAAAAGCTTCGCGATTTTCGGATCCGTCAGTTGACCAATGTTAGTAATGTTGTATTTCTCAGCCGTTTTCTTATCAATTAGGTAACCTTGAGCGGCACCGCTTACATATTGGCCTTCACGGTAGAATTTATCATCGCCGCCCGCCATTTTGTATTTATCAGCATGAAGCGGGAACCAACCTACGGTTAGGAACGTTGCATCACCTTTTGCAATTGAGGTGTAACCTACGTTGTAATCCACTTCTTGCGTAGATTTCACGTCGTAGCCAAGCTCTTCAAGGGCGCGGTTAACAATCAACGTTTGGAATGTTTCTTCCGCTACAGACGATTGAACTGGCTGAACTGATACACCTTCACCCGGTAAGCTTGCTGCCCACACGTTAGTTGATACTGCTAATGTAGAAACGATGCTAACTGCAAGTTTGCTCTTCCATGAATTATTCATTGGTGTTTTTCCTTAATTGTAGTTCTGATTTGTTACCGCGATTTATCGCATTGAGCACAAGAGAAACAGGGCCCATGTGGTACCAGCGTAATTTTGTATTACCTGCATTTACCCCGAGAACTTGGGTAATGCGGTCAAGCAGGATTGCTAGAATAACGATGCCGAGACCACCAACAGCGGCCAGTCCCATATCTAGACGGCCGATACCTCTCAGTACCATTTGCCCTAAACCACCTACCGCGATCATTGATGCGATAACCACCATAGATAGCGACAACATCAGTGTTTGGTTCACGCCCGCCATAATGGTTGGTAATGCAAGTGGCAGTTGAATTCGGTAAAGCATCTGCTTTTTGCTTGCACCGAATGAATGACCCGCTTCGATCAAATCTTCCGGTACTTGCTGAATACCCAGAATGGTTAAACGTACCACCGGTGGCAGTGCGAATATAATGGTCACCACCACACCTGGAACGTTACCGATACCAAACAACATTACGATGGGTACTAAGTAAACGAAGGCTGGCGTTGTTTGCATAGCGTCCAGAATTGGGCGAACGAATTTAGCCGCCGTGTTACTTCGGGCAAGCCATATTCCCATGGGTAAACCGATCAACAGGCAGAAGAATACAGATGTCATCACCAGTGAAAGCGTGGTCATCGCTTCAGACCAAGCGCCAATCAAACCAATCATAGTAAGAGATACTGCCGTAGCAACACCCAGTTTCAGGTTTGAAAACTGCCATGCCACCAAGAACAAAATGATGAGCATAAATGGGGCTGGCGTAGACACCAATGCCGTTTCAAATGAACTTAGAATGAAATCGATAGGTACACGAATTGCTTGAAACAATGGTCGTCCGTGTTCAACTAGCCAATTCAATCCAGACTCAACCCAAGTATCAACAGGCAGAACGGCTTCTGCAAAAGGATTAAGAGGATCAAAAGGAATGGTTTCTACGGTTTCACTGCTTAGCCAATCTGCCGATGGTGAAGTGTCAGCGGCTTGACCCCAAGGATCACTTGATGGCTGAGCAGCAGGAGCAGACTGTGACCATGGGTCATTATTTGTTTGTTCAGACGACATGATCTACCCCTTATCCAATGTTTGTAGCAAACGTGACTTAGTTACCACGCCAAAGTAATTACCTTGCTCATCCACAACAGGAACGGAATAAGGCACACCACCAACAAGGCCAAGCACGTCATTGATTGGTAAATCAGGGTTCAGCGTTAATCCATCATCGAGCTGCGCGCTCACTAATGATTTGTTCTCTTTGTGAGCTTTGCGAAGAGAGTCAATAGAAACAATGCCGGAGTAAAGGCTGCTCTTCTCAACAACGATGCCGTATTCACGGTCGTTATCCATTAGGATTTGCAGAGCGGAAGCTGGGCCGTCGTGTTCTGACTTTTTAAATACCGCAGCCGGTTTCTTACGCGCAATGTCTTTCACAGTAAGTACGCTTGCGACATTTACACCACGGAAAAAGGCTTCGACATAGTCGTTCGCTGGGTTGTTAAGAATTTCGTCTGGTGTGCCCACTTGAACCACTTCACCGTTTTGCATAATGGCAATACGGTCACCGATTCTCATCGCTTCATCCAAATCATGGGAGATGAATACAATCGTTCGTTTATCGTCATTTTGAAGACGAATCAGTTCATCTTGCATTTCAGTACGAATCAAAGGATCGAGTGCCGAGAACGCTTCGTCCATTAACAGGATATCTGGGTCACATGCCAAGGCTCGCGCTAGACCAACACGTTGTTTCATACCGCCAGACAATTCATCTGGGTACGATTCTGAGTATGCGCCAAGACCTACGCGCTCTAACGCTTCAAATGCTGACTGTTTTCGTTTATCTACTTCAACACCTGCCAGCTCAAGGCCAAATGCAGCATTTTCGATAACGGTCATATGCGGCATCAGTGCGAAATTTTGGAAAACCATGGAGATGTTGTTGCGGCGGACTTCACGCAGTTCATCTTCTGAGATGTGGGCAATGTCTTTGCCTCGAAGAAGCACATTACCTTTGGTAGGTTCGATTAAGCGGTTAAGAAGGCGTACTAGGGTTGATTTGCCAGATCCTGACAATCCCATAATCACGAAAATCTCGCCTTCTTGAATACTAAGAGAAACATCGTTAACACCGATCGTTAACCCTGTTTCTTCGAAAATTTTGTCTTTATCCGCGCCTTCATTAATCATCGAAAAAGCACGGTCGGTATCTTCACCAAACACCTTGTACAGTCCCTTAACTTCCAGTATGGGATCCATATAATCTAATCCTTTCTTAGCTATTTTAACTTAAAAATGGTTATTTAAGCTCGAAAAACGATTAGCACTCTAAGCAATGTAGGGCTGTAAATCAAGGGGTTGCGTTCGGTAACTCTTATCAAAAACAATCATTTCGCCAACCAAAATCAAGTTTCAACATTCAGATAAAAACCAACAAAACACTGATAATAAAGGATATTAAAACGATATAAATGCGTTCGAGATTATCTATTCCCTACTGATAGATTATTGAATATTTATTTCACATTAAAACAATTAATGGGTCAAACAGACTAGAATTCAACGTAAATACTTCGTGCACAAATAATTCGAATACAAACTATTTATTGTAGTTTTAACGATATCTAAAAACTGGAAATTTGCGCTTTACGGAGAGCAAAACCTCCCCCCTTCTTCTTTATCGATGCAACAAGAAGATCGGTATAGCTTCGGCAAGAACGCAGAGGTATTCACAACCGCTCATTTAAACCAATAGAGGGCCAGAAGGTCACTATATGAAAATAGAAATAGCCGATGGAATAAACCAAGTTTGGCACTGGTCAAATTGATAGAATTATCTTCAATATCCAAAACATAACGCCAAGTGTGATGCTTACTGCAAACTAATGAATGTCGATTATCTAAGCCGAAAGACAACTTGTAGAGTCCTCATTGCTGAGCCATTATTTATAGAAGAAATCGACATACTTTCCGCGATTATTAAAGAAAAGGACAAGGCGCTCGAATGATAAAAATGCTGGTGTGTGACTTCGACGGTACGCTTGATGGGGGTTCATCCCATGGGGTTAATCAGTTATTTAACTACTTAGCGGATCAACCTGATATCCGCTTTATCATCGCGACAGGTAGAACTCTGCCCTCAATTCGGGTGGGCTTGGCATCAGATAACTACCCGAAACCACACAGTATTATCAGCGATGTGGGCACCAGAATTCATCACGTTCACTCCCAAAAGCCTGATCATATTTGGCACAACCAATTAGAAGCGTCTTGGAACAAATCAAAGGTAGAGTCCGCACTGGCGCCACTCGATTTCATGGGCGAACGCTTAGAGAGCCATCAGGGTGATTACAAAATCACTTTTGAAGGGAAGCTTTCAGAGCCTCAACATGAACTGATTGAATCTAGTTTGGAGATGCACGGATTAGATGTTCACCTTACTTACTCTCATGATTGGTACTTAGATATCACACCAAAAGGCGTTAACAAGGCGACGGCGATTCACCACCTACTCGAACAACACGATTTGAGCGTTGCAGAAGTATGTGTCGCAGGTGATTCAGCTAACGACACCTCAATGCTCACCATTGAGGGCGTAAACTCGATACTGGTCGCTAACCATTACCCAGAGGTTGCTCACCTATCTGATAGAGACAACGTGTACACCAGCAGAGCAACACATGCTGAGGGTGTTTTAGAAGGCCTTAAATACTGGCAAGGGCGTGCAGCAGCGGGTAATTAGAAATAAGTAGAGGTGACCGACTGATCCCTACTTCCTATCCTTATTTCCAACCAGGAAGCCAATGTTCCTTGTCGGTTAGATCTCGCCAATTAATGGCTTCCTCTCGTTTGGTCATCACTGCTTCTATCAAGCAACGAATCACCTCCCCTTCTTCAAACTCGACCTCAGTGACCATAAAGTGCTTTTCTTTCTTTACTGGGCTAACAGCAGTCCATTTACTGCGGAGCAGTTTCTTTGGGTTAATTCGATTCATGATTCTTTCCTGCACAGTTCATTGATGTTTTATCTATAAGCTTCAAAGAGTTAAAAAGATCATTTTAAGTTGAGAAAGCCCACGACTAAAATCCAGATAAGTCATAACTAAAGTCAATAAAACAAGTCGTAGACTCGGTACAATAGCTGCCACCAGTTCAGAGACTAATCCCCATGAACCAAACAGAATTCCAGCAAAAAATAGCGAGTTTCACCGCCATCGAACAAGCGCTTGATTACTTTGAAATTGGCTTTGATAGCAAGTTTATCGACCAAAATAGAATAGAGCTTGTGAAGCGCTTTAATGGTTATCTGATCCTGTCGAAACCCGATGATTGGTTTTCTGGAAGAAGAGCACTGAAAAACGCGTACTGTAAGGTTCAACGCAGTAAACTGGATCGTTACACACGTTCTGCCTGTCGTGGTTGTACTACTTGTCAACGCCGCTAGTTCAAAATCAGATAGCTTAAAGGTAGATAACAAAAAATAGAGAATTGAAATAACATCTCATTACGATTTAGTTAGTGGTTTGCTCGAAAAAAAGTGTGCTAGTCTTACGGCAACTCAACTACGAGATAAAAACTACAATGAAAATTTTCAGCAATTTCGAAAGCGGCAACATTCACGTCGTTTCAGCAGATTCACCACAAAATATTCAACTGACGATCCCAGCAGACAACCAGACTGAAATCTCTCAGTGGTTTCACTTCCGTTTAGAAAGTGAAGCTCAACAAGCTCACCACTTTGAAATCGGCCAATTGGCAACATCTGCTTACCCTGATGGGTGGAAAGATTATGATGTTGTAGCATCTTATGACCGTGAAGAGTGGTTCCGCATTCCATCTCAGTTCGATGGCGATACATTTAGTTTTGATATCATCCCTGAACACGATTCAATGTACTTCGCCTACTTTGCGCCGTACTCATACGATCGTCACCAAGATCTTCTGCACAGTGCTCAAACGCACCCGGCTTGTAAGCTAGAAACTCTAGGTCACACGCTAGACAACAACGACATCACCTTGCTAACCATTGGTGAGCCAAGTGAAGAGAAGAAAAACATCTGGGTTATTGGTCGCCAACACCCAGGCGAGACTATGGCTGAATGGCTAATCGAAGGTCTGCTGCAACGCCTACTTGATGAGACAGACACAGTCGGTCGCTCTCTTCTAGACAACGTTGTGTTCCGCGTTGTACCGAACATGAACCCAGATGGCAGCATCCGTGGTCACCTGCGCACTAATGCGATTGGTGTAAACCTTAACCGCGAATGGCAATCACCTTCTCTAGAACGCAGCCCTGAAGTTTTCCTTGTGCGCGAGCGCATGCTAGAAACTGGCGTTGATCTGTGCCTAGACATTCACGGTGATGAAGCGATTCCATATAACTTTGTTGCAGGTAGCGAAGGCACACCTTCATACAACGAGCGCATTGCAAAACTGGAGAATCACTTCAAGCAAGCGCTTCTGACTATCACGCCAGAATTCCAAGATGAATTTGGTTACGATAAAGACGAACCGGGCAAAGCAAATATGACCGTCGGCACAAACTGGATCGGCGAGCAGTTCAAATGTCTGGCTTACACTGTCGAGATGCCATTTAAAGATCATATCAGCCACGCTGACGAACTTTACGGCTGGTCTCCAGAGCGCAGTGTTGCATTTGGTCACGACATGTTAACAGCGGTTTGGGCAACAGTAGACGAGCTATAAAACGAACCATAGACAGGCTAAGCGCCTTAGTTTGTCCGTATAGTTAGTTTGCTTACATATATAGCAAAGCCCAGCACTTGTGAAAGTGCTGGGCTTTTTAATATCGGATCTGAATGAATAACTTGGGCTTTAAGGCATCTAACTTTAAAAGCTTTTTATGCCACTCTGAGGCTAGCAAAAAATACTGGGTATCTTTGTCTAATGTGTCTTTGTTCTGACACCATATCTTTGAAGCTTGGTCCTTCTAACAACTGAACGATCACTTCATCGCCTTCTTGTCGCAGCACTGCACCACTAATATCAATGGTGTTGTTATCGTGCAGTCTTAAACTGCCCGCCATTGAGAAGCCTCGATAAACAGGAATGATGTTACGCATCATCAAGCGCACACCCTTTTCAGACACTTCACTCACATGAAAAAGCTCATCCTTAATTCGCATCACTGGACGTGCCTTTTTTGGGTACTTCAAGCGGTAATATTTGCGTTTCTGGGTGAATAACTCTTCACTCATCTGTGACTCCCTGTCTCTGT
This sequence comes from Vibrio sp. 10N.222.47.A9, assembly GCF_963872585.1. Classification (NCBI taxonomy): domain Bacteria; kingdom Pseudomonadati; phylum Pseudomonadota; class Gammaproteobacteria; order Vibrionales; family Vibrionaceae; genus Vibrio; species Vibrio sp. 10N.222.47.A9. The sequence continues at coordinate 31,203 of NZ_CAWNBB010000021.1, forward strand.
TTATTCGGTAAAGCAATAGCCTTTAGCTTCAATTGGATTTCGAACGAACACATTCACCGAATTGATAGCTGACTATTATATCGACTTTACGAGCTAATGCTTTAGAGATTTATGCACAGAAACAAGGATTGCTGAGCATTCAGTAAAAAGTGAGATATGAGTCGTATATGCTAGGGGTGCGATTGTTAGCTATGAACCCTAAAGCTGAAACAGCGCCAACTGAATACTGAAGCCAACAAACAACAACCCGCACACAACGTTCATCCATTGAGACGTGCGCTTTTGAGTCAATAACCTCTTAAACGTATCAGCCATCAAAATGACAACCAAAAACCAGGTAGCAACCACTGTCGCCTGTATCGCGCCCAACATTAAGCTGTCGGATACAATGTTGTCCGTAGAAACAAACTGAGGGAATATTGAAAGGTAAAACAGGACAATTTTAGGGTTGAGTAAGTTGGTCAATAACCCTTTCACAAACTGATGATATAGCTTACTGCCCGATGCACTCACTATAGCAAGCACACCCTCTTGAGCTCGCAGTGCCGCTCGAAAATGATTATAACCAAGCCAGACTAAGTACAAGACACCCGCCCACTTCAGTCCCTCAAAGGCCATTGGAGTCTGAGATAACAGTAAGCTCATGCCATTCGCAGAAACAAACGCATGAAACAAGAACCCGCATGACACACCCAACACGTTAATAAACGCAAACAACTTTCTTTGAGTTAAAGCCGTGCTCAATACCAACAAAGCATTTGGGCCTGGAATAATGGCAATAAAAAACACGATGACAATAAACAGCCAGATACTTTCCCAACTCATTTCGCTCTCATTTCCTTAAAGCTTCCTTATCATACTTGATCGTTTTAGGGCGCATATTGTACGTCCATTCAATACCATTACAATATGCCCAACGTTTAATTAGCTTGGCTTAGCTCGCTTGCCTTAGTTCAGTTGTATGGATAACGCTTAAATTTAACGTGTATAATTCACCCGTTTATCCTGTAACGCAGCAAAACTCATTCTCTAACATTTATAGCCCTGTTAGACTCCACCTCCATTTTGATACTTGGTTCATTTATGTCATTTGATAACCTCACCCTTAACGCAAAAACCGTCACAGCGATCCCTTCTCAATTCGACAAACCGACTGAGATACAACAAGCGGTAATTCCATCAATTATTGCGGGTAAAGACGTACTTGCGTTGGCTCAAACGGGTAGCGGAAAAACATTGGCGTTCGGCTTACCCTTGCTGAACAACATCAACCATGATGTGAATGGACTGCAAGCGCTTATCATCGTCCCGACACGTGAACTCGCGTCTCAAGTGACTGAATCTTTAGAGCCGGTCGCGATAGCGCTCGATATCAAATTCGTAACCTTAACCGGTGGCGTGAATACTGATGTTCAACAGCAACAATTACTAACCCAACCGCAATTAGCAATCGCTACGCCGGGGCGTCTACTTGCTTTAATCAAAAGTAGCGAACTGAATGTAACTCAGTGCGTATCATTGGTTCTTGATGAAGCCGACCGCCTGATCGACATGGGCTTTTGGCCAGATATTCAAGCGATTACTGCAGCACTACCGAGCAAACGTCAGTCACTGTTGTTCTCTGCGACACTTCCGCCAGAGTTGGTTAGTCAGGCTGAGCTACTTCTTTCAAACCCAGTTAAAGTCACGACACACCAAGAAAACAGCGTGGTCGCGACTATTGAAGAAACTCTGTACTTAGTGAACAAAGGCAGTAAGGCTCAAGCACTTATCGCCCTACTTCATCAGACCCCATGGCCGCAAGTATTGGTGTTCATTGGTGCGAAAGACAATGCCGACGCATTAACCAAGCGATTGAATAAAGCCAAAATCAGTGTGAGTGCGTTACATGGAAATAAGAGCCAAGAAGAACGAGAGCAAGCATTAGAAAGTTTCAAAAATGGCGAGACTCGTGTGCTTATCGCGACAGACGTGATGGCTCGCGGCATCCATATTGATCAGCTGCCTGTCGTGATTAATTTTGATTTGCCGACACACTCTGCCACTTACGTACACCGGGTTGGTCGCACAGCAAGAGCAGGAAGCACTGGTTGCGCTATATCTCTGGTTAGTCACAGCGAAACTGATTACCTGAATGCGATTCGTACTCTGACCAATAAGCCTCTTGTGCTACAAGCATTAGAAGGTTTCCCTGTTACAGACAAACCTGCATCTGAAGCCACAGCTCGCAAACGTCCACCTAAAGACAAAATGGCTAACCGAAGAACCGCAAAGAAGAAAAGTGCTAAGCAATTTAAGAGCAAGCCAAGTTCTTCGAAATAGCCAGTTCTTCAAAATAACCAGCTCTTCAAAATAACCATAGAAAATCGATTAGCCCAGTTTGTACTGGGCTTTTTATATGCAATCAGATGTAAAATCACAACCTATCGACTCAGACAAAATGCCAATTTAAATGACACTTTTGTGAATTATGATGCCAAGGTATTGATTCTTGGTTGCTCAAAAAAAATACTTTCTGATCACGTTGACGCCCCTATATCTGGCAACTAGATTTTTCTATTAGTGTCTAAAAACCGGGAGGTCATTGAAATGAAACGTGCAAGCTCTACATATCGATTACAACTGATTAAGGAAGTGGCTACTCGCCGAGATCGTCAGAGTTCCAATGACCCAATGGCAAACTACATACAAAACCTAATCGACAACAAAGACGACTGTGATACCTCGGTGGAACGCAACCAGAGGTTCAGTGGTAGTCATTTTGATGAGCATATTGGTGGTTGGGTTAGCGACCACTGGGGTAGCAAGTAGTCCGATATCTCCAGTCACTCGTGTCTTAAATAAAGCAGCGTAACCACTGTAGAATTTATCTCCGCATTAACCTATCATCTGCAACAAATCCCTACCATTGAGTAAGCAGAAAGTGTCTGAGTTAAAAAGAGAAAAAGAAGTGATGGTTGCCTTCCAAGTGATCCCTCGCGTCAAAGAAGGCAACAACTTCGAAGTAGTTGATAAAGCCATTGAAGTTGTGAAAGCAGCCGATGTCCCTTTCCAAGTTGGTGCGATGGAAACCACAATGAAAGGTGAACTCAATCAATTACTCGATATCGTTAAAAAGGCAGAGCAAGCTTGTTACGATGCAGGGGCTGTAGAAGTGATAACCAACATAAAGATTCATAGTAAAACCACCGAGGCCGATGATACATTTTGTACATACCATCGTGGTGTAACGAAAGCGAATCACATGTTTGTTTAGCAATATGTTTATTTCAGAAAGCTGTTTATTTAAGAAAACAGCGGGTTAAGAAAGACTCTGAAGAACCAGTGATGTTATTGAAAAGGCATGTCTGAAAGGTGAGAAAGGATTTCCATTCGTTCTTCTTCTGACATCGAATGCCAATCACGCGGGCTCTCTTCAGGGTCATTTTTCGCCCCAATGTTTTTTCGATCCAGTGCTTTAACTGGTTCTTTTTTGAGTTTTACGTTCTTTTTATTCATACCGACATCACTCCTTCTGGTACAAAGGTACCTACCTTAATATTACACCCCAACCATTATGTAAAGTAATAGTTACTTCGGAGTTAAATAAAATCTTGATACTTCCTCTTTAACCGAAAAGATCTCTTTGGGGACTTGTATTTCCCTCTTCGTCGACCGACTTACCAACCAAGTTTTTTTGCTTCATTATCTTCCTTCGATAGCGCTGACGACAAAGCTTAATCACGTGCAATTGTTCTGACGGAGTCATCGACATCCAATTAAAGCGCTCTTCTCTTTTGCGCATACAACCATTGCAATAGCCTTTATCATCGCTTGAGCAAACCCCAACGCAAGGGCTTGGAACCTGGAAAAACTCTAACTGCTCCACCATGCCTCCTTACACATCAAAATCGAGCTTACTAATTAAAAAATAAGCGATTAATTTGTCGCCCAGCTCGTGAAATTCATACTAAACTATGACCTTATACTGACACATATAGTGTTTTGTAAACTATACTTTGAACCCATCAAGTTACACTTATTCGGTAACTTCGTTCTTTCCTTTGGAGCCTTATAATATGAAGTTTAGTTCAAAAAAATTACTAGCAGTAGCCGCTTTACCTATGATGCTAGCAGCATGCACAACAACAGGTGACAACGCGATGCAAGTAACACCAACCGATCTACAGCACCATAATTGGGAACTTGCGCAAATTGATGGCAAGGACATTGTGAAAAGCGAAGACCAAGCAGCTCCTCGTCTAGAGATCGGCGAAAAGATGACTGCAAACGGCATGGCTGGTTGTAACAACTTCTTCGGTCAAGGCGAGCTGAAAGACGGTCAATTCCGTATCAAGCAAATGGGCATGACAATGAAAATGTGTCACGGTTCAGCAATGGAAATCGAACAATCGGTTTCAGCTACTCTAAGCGAGTGGAGCGACGTAACCCTAACAAACGATACGCTAGTACTGAAAAACGATGTACACACGCTAACGTACACAATTCGTGATTGGGTAAACTAATCCGTTCTCGAAATAGATATTGATTAAAGGAGCCTTCATGGCTCCTTTTTTATTGCCTGCTTACCCTCACAACACCTTCAAAATTAACACTCATCGCCTACTTTTCGTACCAACCTCCAATAAACCTCAAATATCTCTCATTTAGATGCAATAAATTCACTGGTTTATCGGTCTATTGCTAGGATGGTAAGAGCCTAGAGTCTGTCGAGCTTTCGAAACGATCGCATATCGAACAAAGTTTAACCAAAAAAGATCAGCACGCCCCCCTGCTTGTTCTCAAGTAATTGATTGAATTTACTGTTGAATTAGAATTTATTTCAGAAACAGATAGAATAACTGTTAGGGAGTTTGAAAATACAATGCTCTTGCCCGTTCACTACCAAATGGAAAAGTTTATGAACAAGATAGTAAGTACGTTAGGAATCATGGCAACCGTTGCATACAGCGCAACCATTTATGCTGATGAAGCAACATCAACCAATAACTGGAACCAAATCGAACAGCAGGCAGAGGGACAAACTGTCTACTTTCACGCTTGGGGCGGTAGCCAAGAAATCAATCGTTACCTACAGTGGGCGGGCAAGAAATTACAAAGTGAGTACGGTGTTACCTTAAAACATGTGAAAGTAACTGATATTGCAGAAACGACCACTCGCTTACTCGCAGAAAAGGCGGCAGGAAAGAACACTGAAGGCAGTGTCGATATCGTCTGGATTAACGGCGAGAATTTCCGTTCAATGAAAGAAAATGCCTTGTTGTTTGGACCATTCACTCAAACACTTCCAAACTGGCAGTACGTGGATAAGTCTTTGCCGATCGATGTCGATTTCTCGGAGCCAACAGAAGGCTTGGAGGCACCTTGGGGCGTTGGGCAACTTGTCTTCATCCACGACCAAGAAACACTGCACAATCCGCCACAATCGTTTTCAGAGATGTTGAGCTACGCTCAGGCATTCCCGAATCGCTTAAGCTACCCGCGCCCACCAGAGTTTCACGGTACGAGTTTCATTAAGTCTCTACTGATTGAGCTAACAAACAACAGTCCTGCGCTTGCTAAACCCGTTTCAGAAGATACCTTCCAAGACGTTACGGAACCACTGTGGGCTTACTTAGATAAATTCCATAAAGTGGCATGGAGAGGCGGAAAGCAATTTCCTGCAGGTACATCTGAAAGCATTCAACTTCTGGATGACGGACAGCTCGACCTCGCGATTACGTTCAATCCAAACTCTGTATATTCAGCACAATCAAGTGGCCGCCTAGCGGAAACTACCAAGGCTTATGCGTTAGAAAGCGGCGCTCTGTCTAACATTCACTTCCTTGCGATTCCTTGGAATGCCAATGCAACCGCGGGTGCTCAAGTGACCATCAACTTCTTGTTGAGCCCAGAAGCACAATCTCGCAAAGGTGACCTCAATGTCTGGGGTGACCCTTCTGTATTGAGCAGTAAGTACTTAACCGGCAGCGCTAAAAATACTCAGCAATTTAAATCGATTGATGAACCGCATCCTAGTTGGCAAAACGCGCTCGAGAAAGAGTGGCTTAAGCGATACGGTAACTAACCTCCATGCTTCGCGCTCTATATTTTGTTGTTATAGCGGTATGTATCATCCCAACCATTCCTGGGGTAGCGGGAGTCGTGGCTTCGTCACTGAGTTTCATCCCGCCCTTAGGTTTAGACGAGCCAACACTCAACGGGTTTAGCCAAGTCTTTCAATGGGAAGGGGCTTGGCACTCTATTGGCTTAAGCCTAGGTTCAGCGGTCGCCAGCAGCTACATCGCCTGCTTTCTTACCTTTTGCATTCTTCAGGCTTCTTGGGGAAACAAGTTTTGGAGAAAGATTGAGCTAACGCTATCGCCAATGCTTGCCATTCCGCATGTGGCTTTCGCTATCGGCTTTGCTTTTTTGTTTAGCCCAACAGGCCTTGGAGCAAGAGCCGTACACCACTTACTTGGTGAATCGGCTACAAGCTCTGAATTGGCTTTGCTGATCAAAGATCCTTACGCGTTTGGCCTAATCATTATGCTCGCACTCAAAGAAGTTCCTTTCTTGTTGCTGATGAGCATATCGATACTTCAACAAATCGATGTAGAACGTATCACTAAGGTGAGTGCATCACTCGGTTACAGCCGCGCTCAGATCTGGTGGAAGTGTATTTTCCCGCAATGGTTTACTAAGCTTCGCTTCCCAATGCTGGCTGTGCTCGCCTATAGCGTCTCGGTTGTCGATATTGCTCTGATCATTGGCCCAACCAACCCGCCGACTTTTGCCGTTTTAGTGTGGCAATGGTTCAACGATCCAGACCTTAATCTACTGCCACGAGCTGCTGCTGGTGCGATCGTTTTGTTTGGCTTGGCTTCGTTGATCATCGCCTTGGCGCGATTAGTTGAATGGGCAATTCTTAAATATTTTCGAACGTGGCAGTATTCAGGAAGAACAGGGGCTAACTTACCGGGGAAAACCGTATTCACAGCTCTTGCAGCTTTGTCACTGATGATCATTCCTTTGATGATTATCTGGAGTTTTGCTCAGCGCTGGCGCTTCCCTGATTTACTGCCTAGCCGCTACAGCATGCGCTTCTGGGAATTCGAGTGGGATGGCATCATGAGCACCGTTGGTCAAAGTTTATGGATTGGTCTGATTGCTGCTTCAATCGCTTTGTTGCTTGCGTTGGTTGCTCACGAATACAGAATCAAATACAAGTGGCAAGTCCCAGGCTTTATTATCGCTATTCCAATGTTGATACCTCAACTGTCGGTGTTGTTCGGCATGCAAATCACCACTCTATACATTGGCAGTAGTGCCTATGAGCTTTGGGTTATTTGGGCGCATGTTTTCTTCGCCTTTCCATTTGTGTACTTGTCTTTGGACGGCCCATGGAAAAGCTTCAACGATGGGCTGATAAAAGCTTCACTGAGCTTGGGTAAATCGCCATTTCAAAGCTGGTATTCGATTAAGCTGCCTATATTACTGCCCGCCATCGCCTTCGCTTGGGCGGTTGGGATCAGTGTGAGCTTAGCTCAGTACTTACCGACATTGATGCTCGGTGCTGGTCGTATTAGCACCATCACCACAGAAGCCGTTGCCCTAACCAGTGGTTTCGACCGCAGGGTAACCGCAATTTATGCCATTTGGCAGGCCTTGTTGCCTCTGTTCTTTTTCTCTTTAGCGATATTAGTCAGCCGACTTCAACTTAGATATCGCCGTCTTACTTTTAAAGGTTTTCTTACTAATGAGTCTGCACCTCAACGACCTCGCCATCCATAAAAACGGTGGCGAATCGCTGTTTTCAGCGCTAAACGTAACATTAGAATCAGGCCAAATATTGGCGTTGATGGGGCCAAGCGGCTGCGGGAAATCGACTTTGTTAGATGCCATCGCGGGTCACCTGAATGACGAGTTCTCATACTCTGGCACCGTTATTTTGAACGATATTCAGCTAGACGATATCCCATCACATCAGCGTGAAGTCGGCATTCTGTTTCAAGATGACTTATTGTTTCCACACCTAAAAGTATGGGAGAACTTGGCCTTTTCGTTACCAAACTCGGTTAAGGGGTCAGATCGCCAACTACAAGCAATGGAAGCGTTAAAAGACATTGAACTGACCCGCTTGGCTGAGTCATTTCCCGACCAAGTATCTGGCGGCCAGCGAGCGAGAATTAGCTTAACTCGTATGCTATTGGCGAAACCGAAATTGGCGTTGCTTGATGAGCCGTTTAGTAAGCTCGACCAAGAACTCAGAGCCCAGTTTCGCGACTGGGTATTTGAGCAACTCACTAAAGCGAATATTCCGACATTAATGGTGACGCACGACCAAACCGATGTGCCTCAAGGGGCAAAAGTTTTGTCTTGGCCATGGAGAAGTAACCATGCTGGATAAGTACTCTATTAAGGTCATTAAGTGGCCATTAAATCAATCAGCCAAACTACTTAATAGATTCGGCATCACAGCCAACCAAACCACCCTGTTTGGGTTTCTGGTTGGATGTTTAGCGTTTCCAGCATTGGCATTTCAACAATACGAATGGGCGTTGGGGTTTATTGTATTTAACAGGGTTTGTGACGGGCTTGATGGGGCCTTGGCTCGAATCCAAGGCATTAGTGATGCGGGCGGTTTCCTCGACATCAGCCTCGATTTTCTTTTCTACTCATTAATCCCCTTTGGCTTTGTTATCGCCAACCCAGAACACAACGCCATTGCCGGTGCATTTTTGATTTTCTCTTTTATCGGCACAGGCAGCAGCTTTTTAGCGTTTGCGGTTATGGCTGGTAAGCGAGGCATTGAAAACCCAGTCTATAAACATAAGTCTCTCTATTACATGTCGGGGTTAACCGAAGGTACAGAAACCATCGCGTGTTTCATTGCTTTCTGTATTTGGCCTCAACACTTTGCAGTTATCGCTTATACCTTTGGCGCTGCGTGTTGGCTGACTACGTTTATGCGCATTTATTTTGGGTTTCAGACACTCAAGAATCAAAACAACTAGTGTGAATTTCTGCATTCCTCATAGACAAAAACGCAGCTCAATATGAGCGGCGTTTTTATATTCTAGCTGATTCTGAAATTCAATTAAGCGTCAGCAGAGGCTTTAATTTTAAATCTCAACACCTTCAAGCTTGAATCAAGGTCGACATCGACAAACTCAGGTGGGTTGTCCAGACGCTCAATGAATTCAACGCTTGGCGCTTCTTCTACCATCGTCTCGATTAGGAAGTTTGGCGATACTGCTGGTGAGTTAACACAAGCAATCACTTCTCCGCCTTCTGTTAGAAGATCAGGCAAGCGACGTAAGATCTTTTTGTAATCTTTAGTTAAAGCAAAGCTGCCTTTTTGGAACGAAGGCGGGTCGATGATAACCAACTCGTAAGGGCCACCCTTTTTGATTTTTCCCCACGACTTAAAGATATCGTAGCCAAGGAAGTTAACCGAGCGCATGTCGTGCTCATTCAAACGGTGGTTATCACGGCCTTTGTTTAGCGATCCGCGCGACATATCTACGTTCATGCATTGGCGAGCGCCACCAGCTATAGCCGCTACTGAGAAACCACAAGTGTATGCGAACAGGTTAAGGACATTCTTATCCTTAGCATTGTCTTGTACCCACTGGCGACCATTACGCATATCTAGGAACAAGCCAAAATTCTGATTACGGCCAATGTCTAGTTGGTACTTAAGACCGTGTTCAACCACGACGGGTGAGTCATTGAGTTCACCCCATAAAACCTCTGACGGCGCACCATCGGCATAACGATGTTGCAGAACAATACTGGTGCCCTGCTTTGCTTGCCAGATGTCTTTATTAGTCAGATCAACCAATCCGGCTTTGAGAGATGATAAGAATTCGTCATCCACCTCTTTGAATACGTTAACCAATAACTGCCCATCAACCCAATCACATGTCAGTTGATCTAGGCCTGGCCAAAACTTACCACGACCGTGAAAAATACGGCGTAGTTCATTCGGCACTTCATTAAGTTGCTGTTCAATATGACTAAAAAACAGAGGTAAAGCTGATGCTTCCATTATTTCACTCACTTAGTGTTTAGCTTTGGCCAAGTTAATGACCAAGGTTCAAGCCAGTTGTCTAAACCATTAGACACGATCTCTTGATGCCACTTCTCACCCAAGGAGTTTAGGCTTCTTGGATCGCAGACATATTCGTAGGCTTGTGATTGATAGGTAAATCGAATCGCGAAGGCATGCAGATAACCTCTGTCAGCCTCACTCGATGGATTATAAATAGGGTCACCAACAATGGCTGAGCCGATCGACTTCATCGCGACACGGATCTGGTGAGTTCGCCCCGTATAGGGTTTACACAAAAATAGACGCTCACCGGGTTCAGCCGTTGCAGATAAAAACTGGGTAATCGCTGGGTTTTCTTTGCTTGTCAGTAACTTCCAGCTTGAGCGTCGTGAACGCTCCATATCACCTGAGATCAGCCCCTGCTTTTTCTTAGGCTTCTTCGAACCAATCGCAAGGTAGTACTTCTCAACTTCACGCTTTGCAAATAGCTGTGAAAGCTCACTTGCTGCCGAAGCATTTTTTGCCAGCAGTAGAATACCTGATGTCATTTTATCGAGACGATGGACTAGGTATAGCTTCGGCTCGTTGATTGCTTTAGCAACTTCTTGCAACAACATGGTATCGCCATCGTCTTTATGGACGCTGACGCCAGGATGTTTGTTTATGAGTAAAAAATCAGAATGGTTCAGAAGAATGTCGAACATTTAAAGGCTAGCTCCATTGTAGAACGTGGAGTATACCGTGTCTGAACCCAGATTCCAGCTACGAAAAAGCCCAACTCACTCAATAAATATTGAATCATCGGGCTTCTTTTCAGCAAGTAGCGATCAGTGCTTGGTCTTTGTTCAATTAGCATTCGGAAAATAGAACAAAGCCACCCGCCCTACGCGAGTTTGAACTTACCGACTAATGCTTCTAGCTCAGCAACTTTAGCGTTCAAGCCTGAGGTATTTTCAGAGCTGCGAGTCGCTAATTGCAAAGACTGCTCAGAAATATCACTGATCGCCGTAATATCCGCTGCAATTTCTTTGGTCACCGCTGTCTGTTCTTCTGCCGCTGTCGCGATAGAGTTGACCATGCTTTGTACATTGCCAGCACCACTTACAATCGCTTCTAGCGCCGAAACTGCGCCAGAGCTTTGCTCAACACCAATCTCAACTAGACGACAGTTATCTTGAGTGTAAGTCACCGCTTCTTGCGTACCAGATTGAATCGACTGAATGATACCAGACACTTCTTGAGTCGCTTTGGTCGTTCTCTCTGCCAGTGCTCGTACTTCATCAGCAACCACTGCAAATCCACGTCCAAACTCGCCAGCACGTGCCGCTTCAATCGCAGCATTCAGCGCCAGTAGGTTGGTTTGTCCAGCGATGTCTTCGATTACCTTAATAACACTGCCAATCTGTTCGCCATGTGAACCTAGCGTATTCATTTGTACCGACATGTCGCTCATTTGAGTCGACACTTGTTGGATACTTGCCACCATTTCAACAATCACGTTACGGCCATCTTCTGCTGACGTTTCTGAGCGACGTGCCTCTTCATAAGTAGAAGTACCTTGCTGCGCGACTTCAGAAATGGTCAAGCTTAGCTCTTCTGCGGCAGTCGCAATCAGGTTAGCTTTATCAGCTTGTGCAGAGGCACCAGAAACGATGTCTTGACTGATTGATGATAGCTCACCTGTCACCGATTGAACTTGGTTCGTCACAGAAGAGATTGAACCCAATAGGTCGACCAAAGATTTCTGCATCTGGTTAATCGACGTAGCAAGATCGGCCAGTTCATCGCCAGAATCATCAACAATATCTCCAGCGGTAAGGTCTCCATTTGCCACGCGTCGCGCAACTTGTTCAACACGAGTTAGACGGTTAGTGATGGAGCTAGATAATACAAACGCAATCACACAACCAAACACAATCGCAATGGCAGACAACACCATGATAGTGCGTTCGATGGTGGTAAACGAATCGGTTAATACAAGCAGCGATTGTTCTGTATCGGCACGCTCACTTGCAGACGCTTGGTCCAGTAAGTTTTCAACCGGGATTAGATTACTCTCATATAAGGAGCGAAGCTGCTGGATATTCGATAACAGCGCAGACTCATCGTTGATCATAGGTACAAGCTTAGATTCAAACTCTTGAGTAAAGCGCCCCATCAGGTCTTCAATTCGCTCAATACGGCGATGGTCTTCTGAACCTCGACTCTCTAAACGTTTTGCTTCTTTAATAGCCTGAGCAAATTCATTCTTGTTGGTTCGATAATCATTAAGCGCATTATCGGCTTGAGTAATCGCACCAAGTGCATCGCGATAAACATCCCCGGCTTCATCTATCAATACAAGGTAGGTCACCGTTCCCGGTACATCATCCATTCTAATTTCATCAGCGCTCTTGTGAGCCCCAATGACTTCTATCCATACAATACCGACTAACGTGACAAGCACCGCCAATATAGAGCCAAACCCGGCGTACAACTTCTTCCTAACTGACAATTTCACACAACACCTACTTAAATAAAATACAGCTCAATCAGCTATTACTTTTCATTATATCGGCTACCAGACCAATAACTTTAAGTATTTATTTTTCTTTGATAATTAAGTTAGTAGCATAAAAAAACGGGAGCCAATGGCTCCCGTTTCTTAACTTACTTTAACTCGCGGATTGTAGCTTCTAAGAGCTATGGTTTCTTAGAGCTATAGCTTCTTAAAACTATAGCTTCTCAGAACTATAACTTCTTAGAGATAAGCGCAGAGCCAGCAATGATACCAATACCTAGTAGCATGATTGCACCTTTACCGCTGTCGAAGCCAGAAGAGATACCCATGAACGCTACGATAGCGATAGCTACTGGGATGATGTACTTAACAAGTGTGTACCATAGGCCGAATAGTGGGAAAGATACTTCACCGTCGTTAGTGATTTCTTTCTCTAGGTCAGCACGGTTTAGTCTCCAACCAGCGAAGATACATACCAACATACCGCCAACTGCTAGGAAGATTTTATCCGTTAGTAAGTCGAAGATATCAAATGCACCAGTACCAAACAGTGTTGGACCGAAGCCGCCAAGTGATAGAGAAGCGAAGATACATAGAATCGCCATTACTACACTTGCAGACAGTACTGCAGTCACACGCTTCATGCCTTTCTCATCGATTAGGTACGAAACCACAACTTCAAGTAGAGATACTGAAGAAGTTAGTGCCGCAACACTTAGACCAACGAAGAACATTAGTGCAAATAGAAGACCAACTACGCCGCCCATTTCAGCGAATAGCTGAGGAACAACAACGAATACTAGACCAGGGCCCGCCGCAGGTTCCATACCAAATGCGAACATTGCAGGGAACATTGCAACACCAGCTAGGATAGCAACGCCTGTATCCATCGCCGTAACCATAGCTGTAGTTTGAACTAGGTTCTCTTTCTTCTTAAGGTAAGAACCGTAAGTCAACATACAACCCATACCAAGAGATAATGAGAAGAATGCTTGACCTAGTGCAGCTAGAATTACACCGCTGTCTACTTTAGAGAAGTCAGGGCTGAATAGGAATTCAAGACCAGCCATCGCGCCCGGAAGCATTAGGCCTTTGATTGATACAACGATAAGGATGATGAAAAGAAGTGGCATCAGAATCTTACCCGCTTTCTCAATACCGCCAGAAATACCCTTCATAACGATAACAACGTTAAGTAGTAGGTATAGACCCATCCACATAAGTGGTTGAACTGGGTTTGAGATAAAGCCACCGAAGCTGTCACCAATTGCTTCAGGTGCGTCTAGTAGACCACCAGCAATTTTACCGATGTATGCGATAGACCAACCACCTACTACAGGGTAGAAACCCATGATAAGTAGACCACTGACTACGCCGATAACACCAGCGAACGTCCAACGACGGTCAGTTGATTTAAATGCACCTACTGCTGATTTTTGCGTATGACGGCCAATCGCAAATTCAGTCAGCATGACACTGAAACCGATGAAGATTACAAAAAACAGGTAAATTGCAACGAATGCACCGCCGCCACTTTCGCCTGCTGTGTAAGGGAATTTCCAGATGTTACCTAGACCAACAGCAGAACCTGCTGCAGCCATTACGAATCCTAACTTCGAACCCCAGGTATCGCGGGGTGTTGTGGTTGTATTACTAGTAGCCACGTGTACTCCAAACTTTTGTGTTGTGTGATGTTGTGTTTTGCTTTGGGTGGCGTCTTTAAAAGATAAGGTGTATAAAAAAATTTACACACTTAAAAGATTTGATTGACGCTCGTTGTATGGCAAGTAAACCAGTTTAAGAATAAAATTGGAAGTCCGAACCGTACATATTTCGTTACCAATGTAAATTTTTATGGTTAAATGCCGTCTTTTTATACAAAACAATCGTTTTCTTCTTAAGTTAACCAAAACTTAACAACTATAACCTGTTTACAGCTTTTGCTCTATTTTGTAAATAGTTGATTCCTTAAATTCCCATATCCTCAAAATAGCATTACTATCTAAGTGTCTCTTTTTTCGAGTATTCAATGTGGAAAAGCTCTACCATTTTTTAACTTTAGCTTCCGTTGCTTTGTACTGGGTTCTCGTCGCCGGTGTGACTTTCCGTGTCGTACTAAAACGACGCTCTGTCAGCGTTTCTCTCGCGTGGTTGATGGTTATCTACATTATCCCGATTGTTGGCGTGGCCTGTTACTTCCTTTTCGGCGAGCTAAACCTAGGTAGAAAGCGGGCTGAGCGCGCACATCGCATGTTTACTCCATTCGGTGATTGGTTCCGCCAATTAAATGATTGTCAGGTTCACCTTCCAGGTAAAGTTGGCTCCCCAATCCACAAGATTGATGAACTTTGTAATAATCGAATGGGTATTCCTGCACTTAGTGGAAACACACTTTCACTGCAAGCTTCACCCAATGAGATCCTGCACGCAATTATCGAAGATATAGAAAACGCACAAACCAGTATCAAAATGGTTTTCTACATTTGGCATCCTGGAGGCCTAACCGACTCCATAGCCTCTGCACTGATTCGAGCGGCCAAACGTGGCGTAGATGTTAAGGTTTTACTCGATTCAGCAGGTAGTCCACGCTTTTTCAAAAGCCATTGGCGTTCAATGATGAAAGACGCTGGTGTGCAAGTTGTGCAAGCATTAGAAGTAAGCCCATGGCGTATTTTCTTACGTCGCCTTGATTTAAGACAGCACCGTAAGATCATCGTCATTGATGAATCCATCGCCTATACCGGTTCAATGAACATGGTGGATCCGGCGCATTTCAAACAGAGTTCAGGCGTTGGTCAATGGATAGACGTAATGGTCCGAGTCACGGGGCCAACCGTTAACGTGCTTTCGGCCATTCATGGTTGGGACTGGGAAGTAGAAACAGGCGAACGCATTCTTCCTGATTTACCTGAATGCCCGATTGAAGAAATAATGACGCACCATCCGGTTCAGGTCGTTCCGTCTGGTCCTGGTATGCCGGAATATTTGATCCTACAAGTTCTGACTATTGCCATTAATCAAGCCAATCGTTCTGTGCGCATCACTACCCCTTATTTTGTACCGAGTGCTGACTTGTTAGAAACGCTGAAAATGACAGCGCAAAGGGGCGTAAACGTCGAACTGATCATTCCACACAACAACGATTCATTGATGGTTAAATGGGCTTCTCGCGCTTTCTATACAGAGTTACTTGAAGCTGGCGTTAAGATTTACGAGTTTTATGGTGGCCTTCTTCACACCAAATCGGTAGTGATTGATGAAGAGTTTTGCTTAATCGGAACGGTCAATATCGACATGCGCAGCCTTTGGCTAAACTTCGAAGTGACGCTAGCCGTTGATGACGTACACTTCACCAAGCAACTGTTTGATTTGCAGCAATCCTATATTGAATCATCTCATCCAGTAGAATTGGAGCAATGGGAGCAGAGAAATTTACGTAACCGCTTCTTCGAACGATTGTTCTATTTGTTCAATCCACTGCTGTAATCCAATCAATGGACCCACTGTGACTCATATCTCTCTACTTATCAGACTTTTGACCTTTCACGATAAACGACGTGAAAGGTTAAAAAGCGAAAGAAAAGCATAAAAACTCCCCCTCTGCTCTTGCTTTGAATGCTATTGGCATGTTTTAAATAGGACATAACCGATTGATAAGGAATTCACAGCATGTCCGAGAACAAAACCACTAAACTGATCACTGCAGGTCGTGATAAGAAGTGGACCAATGGTGTCGTTAACCCACCAGTACAGCGCGCTTCTACTGTCGTGTTCAACTCAGTAGAAGAAAAGCGTAAAGCTACGATTAATCGCGCTAATAAAACGCTTTTTTACGGACGCCGTGGAACCAACACTCACTTCGCTTTCCAAGATGCCATGGTTGAAGTCGAGGGCGGCGCAGGCTGTGCACTTTACCCTTGTGGTACTGCAGCCATTTCAAATGCCATTCTTTCTTTTGTAGAAACAGGCGATCATATTCTGATGGTCGACACCTGCTACGAACCGACGCGTGATTTCTGTGACACCATCATGAAGAAGGTGGGTGTAGAGACGACCTACTACGAGCCAACGATCGGTGAAGGCATCCAAGACCTTATTAAGCCAAACACTAAGGTGCTGTTTACCGAATCTCCGGGCTCAGTCACCATGGAAGTGCAAGACATTCCAACGCTAGCGCGTATTGCTCATGAACACGACATCATAGTGATGCTCGACAACACATGGGCTGCCGGTGTTAACTTCTCACCGTTTGAATTCGGTGTTGATATCTCTATCCAAGCAGCGACCAAATACATTGTTGGTCACTCTGATGTGATGCTAGGGACTGCTGTTGCCAACGAGAAGTGTTGGGATCAACTAAGAGAACAAAGCTATTTGATGGGGCAATGTGTATCACCAGATGACGCTTACCTTGCCCTTCGTGGTATCCGTACTCTTGACGTTCGACTACGCCAACATGCAGAGAGCAGCTTGAAAGTCGCAAAATGGTTGGAGACTCGACCTGAGGTTGATCATGTTCGTCACCCTGCCCTTGAGTCTTGCCCAGGCCATGAATTCTTCAAACGAGATTTCACTGGCGGTAATGGTTTGTTCTCTTTCGTGCTGAAGAACTCAAATACAAAAGCGACCACAGCGCTGCTTGATGGTATGACGCACTTTAGTATGGGTTACTCATGGGGTGGCTTTGAAAGCTTAATTCTAGCGAACGAACCGAACAGCTTCGATAGCCTAAGAACAGTAGCGAACCCTAACTTCACAGGAACCTTGGTACGTGTTCATATCGGCTTAGAAGATGTCGATGACCTGATTGCAGACCTAGAAGCAGGATTGGAGCGTTACAACGCGCTCGTTTAATTTAAAGCGTTAGTAGACTCAGACCAAAAAGGCAGGATATTCCTGCCTTTTTTAGATTAGCGCATTAGACACGTCGCTTTAAAAAGCTACTGAACGTCAAAGCACGCCCAATTGAAAATTTCAGAGCGGTGTTCATTGAACAAATACAAAGACTGATTCTTGACTGCAATAGCGTAATCAATCGTCACCCCTTTATACTCACTATATTCATTGTTAATAATTGGATCATGGAAAGGGGTCGCCGTTCTCACATCTATAATGCTCATCGACAAATTATTCCCATCAAGCTCATAGTGCCCAAAATACAGATTTTCCATAGTACTCTCCTTACCGTCTTGCTCTGTAATCGTCACAAACTCTCTCATGCTAAAGGTATGGTCAGATTGAAAAGTAAGGCTTATACGTTCATAAAGCGATTGATATGGTTGGAATGCCTGAGATAAAAAATCAGTTTTAATCGTTTTGCAATGCCATCGAGTGCCCGCTAATACGTTCTGTTCTGGCAAAAAACTTGCTGCAGCAATTACCACCAAAATAAGTAAACCAATTAGTCGCAAAAGTAACTCCTCTTCTTCATATACTGAGCAAAGGAATCAAAAGACGACTCTACATTGAAAACCGAAGCACTATAATTCAGAGCCTCACCATCTTTCCTTTGAATCAACATGTATAACGCGTCATCTTCGGGTTGGTCGACTGATGGGTAAATACGGACAAAGACATCAACGTTACAGTGGCTCGGTATCACCGCTGTAAGCTTTTGAGTGACCGCAGGCAACGAATAGGAGTCATTATGAGCAATATGGAAGAAGTAGTGGTTGGTATTGTCGGTGTAACGGTCACGATATTCCGCTTTATCAATAAAATAAGGTAGGGGCGTATAGTAGGTTTGGAAAAGGTTGAACGCCGTTACTGCGACACAAACCAAAGCGAGTAAATAACCGGCTTTAGCGAGGTGTCTATTAGACACAACATTTGCCTGTTCTTGCTTAACTGCACTCTGATCTAGGTGTGACTCACTAGGTAGCTCGGAAGAAACAACTTTCGCAGAATCTGCATCAATCAATGCTTCATTTATTGTTAACGGGTCTTGGGATATTTCTGGGGGCAAAGGTACGTTTTGCTTCAACGTAGAATCGGCAAGCGAGACACCGAGTTCGCACACTTCTTTACTCGCTTGAGAAGGTACCTCTTCAGTTACTGTGGACCTGTTCAACTCTTCGATTTCAAGAGAATACCCTGTCTTACTAACGGTACGAATCGTCGCGCAACCACAAGTTACCCTAGACAGTGTTTTTCGAATCTTTGAGATAACGTTAGTCAGCGCTTGCTCTGAAACAATCACATTACCCCAACACCTATCAAATATCAGACCTCGCTCGATGCACTCACCGGCATTTTCAAGCAAGAATAGAAACACCTTACCTTCTAACGGCGCGATAGTTTCTACGTGGCCATCTTCACGCACAAACTGCCTAAGCAAGGGATCATAACGAGCATCACATATTTGGTAGATTTGTTGTTTCACTATCGTCTTCTAGGTTTGAATTCGGTCGCATATAATATTGAATAGTTTACAAATGACCAGTAAATTTTCCAATTTTCACGTAATTATTTCGCGACGAGAAATAACACTTTTATTTGTGTGGGCAACCTTCTAAATGATCATTAACCATACCTGTCGCTTGCATAAGCGCGTAACAGATTGTTTCCCCTACAAACTTAAAGCCTCTCTTCTTCAAAAACTTACTCATCGCTTTAGATTGCTCGGTAGAAGCGGGAACTTGAGACATCTCAGTCCAGTTGTTCTCTATCACTTTGTTATCGACAAATTGCCATAAAGCATTTGATAAAGAGCCAAACTCTTTCTGGAGTTCAAGTGTTGCTCGCGCATTGTTGTATACCGAAGCAATCTTGCCCTTGTGTTTAACCACATCGAAGTTTTCAATGATGTACGGCACGTTGTCTTCATTCAACTCAGCTAGCTTGTTTAGATCGTAATTATCAAATGCAGCACGATAGCCTTCACGCTTTTTAAGGATCGTAATCCAACTCAGGCCCGCCTGAGCGCCTTCTAAAGTAATGAACTCAAACAGAACTTGGTCATCATAAACAGGCACGCCCCACTCTGCGTCGTGGTACTCCCTTTCAAGCTCATGTTTAAGCGCCCATGCACACGTTCTATCCACTTTATTCGCTTCCATTTCGATAGTCTCTTTTAGTAATCGTACATAAAAATAATGCCCCAAATAGGGGCATTATTTCAAAGGTTAGTTGACGTTAAGCCACTTCAATTTTATGGAATAAACGATACAGCACAGGTACTACGATTAGCGTGAGTACAGTCGCAAAGCCTAAACCAAACATGATGGTTACTGCCATTGGTTTAAAGAAGATATCCGGTAGTAGAGGGATCATACCAAGAATGGTGGTGATCGCTGCCATACATACCGGACGAACACGACTCAGTGCCGCATCAACAACCGCTACATATGGATCTTTACCGGACTTCATCTCAATCTCAATTTGGTCAAGCAGTACGATACCGTTCTTAAGTAGCATCCCGGATAAACTCAAGAAGCCTAGCAATGCCATGAAGCCAAATGGTGTATTCAAGGCTAATAAGCCTGTCGTTACCCCGATTAGCGCTAATGGAACCGTTAGCCAAACAATTAGCGGTTCTTTGACCGAGTTGAACAAGAACACGGTAATCAAGAACATGAACAGGTAACCCATCGGCATAGTGGTAAACAGAGACGCTTGTGCATCAGCAGATGACTCATATTCACCACCCCACTCCAACGAATAACCCGGTGGCATCTCAATCGCTTCAATTTGTGGCTGTAAGCGTTTCTGTAACGTCGAAGCCGTTTCTTCACCCAATAGGTCGTTGTCGGCCATTACCGTCAGCATACGCTTACGGTTCTTACGGATGATAAGTGGATCTTCCCATTCCAATTCGTAGCCAAGCGTCACTTGCTGCAACGGAATATATTCGCTTAATGCCGGGCTCCAAATCTTCATACCTTCGATGTTGCGAATATCAACTCGCTCATCTTCAGGTAAACGAGCCACAATAGGCATCAACGTAGTACCATCACGATACACACCAATCGACTTACCAGAGAAAGACATCGCTAGGAAATCATCAACGTCAGACTTGGTAATACCATAACGACGCGCTTGGCTTTCATTGAACTGAGGCTCTAATACCTTAGTTCTTTCACGCCAATCATGACGAACGTTAAATGCTCCGTCATCAGCACGCATGATGTCCATAACTTGAGCTGCGATTGAACGTAGCACGGTTGGGTCTGAACCGACGATTCGAGCCTCAATTTTCGCACCGCCACCAGGGCCTAATTCAATTTGCTTAAGTTTGTAATCAATTTCAGGGAACTGGCTGTCAACGTGTTCACGGAAGCGACGCATCAGCCCCTCAAGTACCTGATAATCTTTCACACGAACCGTGATTTCGCCATACGCGCTATAACTCTTCTCGGGTGAGTAGGTCAACATGAAACGCTGCAGACCTTTACCGGCCGTGGTCGTGATATGTTCAACTTCACTTTGTTCCGACAGCCAACTCTCAAGCACTCTCAACTTGGTATTAGTTGCTCGAATATCCGTACCTTCCGGCATCCAAACATCCACTTGGAACATCGGAGTAGTTGAAGATGGGAAGAATGCTTGTTTCACAAAGCCAAAACCGTACACACTAGCACCTAAACCAATCACCAGAACGATCATGGTTAGCCACGCGCGTTTCATACAGAACTCAAGGAAGTTTTTATAGATAACAAAAACCATCCCGTTGTATGGATCTTTGCCTTCGTTATCGGGATCAACCTTCTGTCCTCTGAAGAAGATATCGGCAAAAAACGGCGTGATCGAGATGGCAGTAAACCAACTCAGCATCAATGAAATCAATAGCACCGTGAACAAGGTGCCACAGTATTCGCCCGTTGAATCTTCAGACAAACCAATTGGAGCAAACGCAGTGACCGCAATCACCGTTGCGCCAAGCAGTGGCCATTTGGTTTGGGTCACGATATCAGTGGCGGCCTGCATCCGGGTTCGCCCCTTCTGCGTGCCGATCAATATCCCCTCCACCACCACAATGGCATTATCCACCAGCATCCCCAAGGCAATAACCAACGCGCCCAGTGAAATACGTTGAAGGTCGATTTTGAAGTACTGCATGAAAATAAAGGTGCCGAATACGGTCAATAGCAGTATCAAACCAATCAACAGACCCGATCGTACTCCCATGAAGAACAGTAACACCACGATTACGATCGCAACCGCCTGCCCTAAACTCACCACAAATCCGCTTACCGACTTGTTCACCTCTTTAGGTTGGTTATAAACCTCGGAGATGTCGATACCGACGGGTTGTTGATATTTAAGCTCGGCGAGTCTTCGATCAAAGTCTTCACCCACTGCGACCACGTTCACGCCTTGCGCAAAAGAGACACCCAGGTTAAGCGCGAGTTCGCCGTTATAACCAATGATGTTACTCGGTACCTCAACGTAACCACGAGTTACATTCGCCACATCTTTTAGATAGATAAGCCCTTGAGCGCCACCTTCCGTAAGAATCAAATCTCCAAGCTGTTCAACGTTTTGGAACTCACCGGTTGGATGGATTCGAATATATTCATCACCAATCCTTACTGCTCCTGCACTTGATACAATATTTTGAGTCGATAAAAGGTTAAATACCGTGCTTGGAGACAGACCCAGAGAGCTTATCCGTTTCATCGATATCTCAATGAACACTTGCTCTTGTTGTTGGCCGGAAACGGAGACTTTACTTACGCCATCAACCAACTCTAGCTCTCGCCTTAGGTAATCAATGTAATCCAGCAACTCTTTGTAGCTATAGCCATCCCCCGTCACCGCCAGCAAAATACCGTAAACATCACCGAAGTCATCGATGACTTGAGGATCATTGACGCCGGGTGGCAGTTCAACCTTGAGATCATTCACTTTTCGGCGAAGTTCATCCCATATTTGCGGAAGATCATCTGGGCCGTAGTTGTTCTTCATCGTCACCGTTACCTGTGATAGGCCGCGGCTAGAGATAGAGTTCACTTCGTCCACATAGGTAAGTTGTTGAATCGCTTTTTCTAGTGGGTAAGTAACTTCTTCTTCAACTTGTTGAGGTGTGGCCCCTGGATAAGAGGTCACAACCATCGCATCTTTGATGGTAAAGGCAGGATCTTCTAAACGACCCAAGCCGAAAAAGGCAGAGACACCACCAATAAGAAAGATCAGAGATAGCATCCAGCTAATGACTTTGTTACGTATAAAGTAAGAAGCAACACCTGTGATCTGATCATCACCCTGTTGATCGTCATTTTGGGGCTTGTTGTTTACTTCACTCATTGTTCGTCTCCTGAGACAATACTTCCACTGTCATCCCATCTCGCAATCGCGATACGCCTGCAACAACGACATGCTGCCCCATTTCTAATCCTTTCATGATCTGCAATGTTTTCTGATTGGCTTTTCCTATTACGACTTGCTGTTTCGAGACGGTACTGTCGTCATTAAGCACCCATACATAAGAGTTCTGGCGCGTTAAATCATCGCCATCCGCATTAAACACAGCTTCGATTGGGATAAGTACCCCAGCTTTTAACTCCAAGCCGATATCTCGCCCATTTGACGTCACCTCAACGGCCATACCATCCAGAATTAAATCATCTTCCGGCATAGGTAGAGCAAGCGTCACCGTGAACGTGCCCGTGCTTGGGTCAGGTTCAGTGGTGAACTCCTTAATAGCCGCCGTGTATTCATTGCCACTGGGCACTCTTACCACAGCCTCAACATTCGATAACAGCTGTTCGCTAGGCTGATTCACGTAAATCTGGTCAGGCAGTTGGATAACAACCTCAACATCTTCGACACTGTGAATGTTCACCACCTGCTGGCCTACCTGAATATTTTCATATTGATCGACACTGACACGAGAAATGATCCCATCAACAGGGGCACGAAGCTTAGTGAACGACAAGCGCAGTTTTGCGAGTTCCAGCTCGGCATAAGCGATCTGGCGTTGAGCAGCAATTTCATCAAACTGTGACTTCGCCAATAAACCTTTCTTCACTAGCGGACTTGAACGTCTGTATTGACTGTTAATTACCGTGTAACGCGCCTGAGCATTGTCGACATCCAGTTGATAATCGGTAGGGTCAAGCTCTGCAATGATGTCTCCTTGTGAAACACGCTCACCTTCTTTCACATCAAGCTTATTGATTTCTCCAGCGACTCGAAAGCTGAGATGAGCCTTCTCGGCAGCGTTTGCAACCGCAGGGAAATAGAGTTTGTCGCTAAAGTCGATGACTGAAATCTCGATAGCTTTAACCAAGGGCGTGTTATTCACTTCTACAACTTGTTTATCTTCACAAGCCGTAAGTAAAACCAAACACGACAGTCCAGCGGCCACTTTAAGTGTTTTCATGTTATAGCCCCCTTTCCTTGATCCACTCTCGAACTTTAACGCCCGGTTCAAGACCATTAACACCAGAAGTTACGATGCGATCACCATCCTTCAACCCTGAAACAATATGGCGCTTTTCATCGATGATGATTGCGACATTTTCAACAATACCGTCGCTATTCACGCGCCACACAGAGACATCATCGCCATCAGTCATCATTGCTGATGTGGGAATTTTTGTGGCGGCCGCTAACGCTGAAACTAAATGAACTGTGCCTGACATACCCGGCAAAATACCAACATCGGTGGGTCTTTCCATTACCATGGTGACTTTGTACGACCCGGTTTTGGGATCCGCTTCAGTATCAACTTCTTGGAATGCTAAAGCGTAGGAGCTACCAGGGAAAGCATCAAAAACCATGGTTGCATCCGTCTCAAACCCTGAAGAAAAGCGCGTGATAAGTTGGTCGGGTAATAAGAATACGACTTTGAGGATTTGATTCGTTTGAATATTCATCACGCCTTGTTTGGCAGCGATATATTCATGGTTTTCAGCAGGAATGATGGAGATAGTACCATCGTAAGGCGCAACCAAAGTGGTATAACGTAGGTTGGCTTTTGCTTGGTTAAGCACCGCTTTAGCAGAATTATGATTAGCTTTCGCTTGGTCGAAGTCTTGCTCAGATACGACGCGATCTTTGCGCAATTTAATTGAACGTTGGTATTGAACATCGGCAAGCTTAAAGTTGGCTCTCGCTTGCTTCTCTAACAACTGATATTCGTCAGGATTAAGCGTTGCAAGCCCATCACCTTTGGTAACCTGTTGACCAGATGTGACATCGATAGTCTGAAGTAGCCCTGGAACACGAAATGCCAGTACTGCTTTGTCACCCGCTTCTGTGGTGGCTGGAAAGCTACGTTCAAAGGCATTACTACCGACGGAGACAGTGAAGAGTTTGGCGGGTCTAGAATCAGGTTCAGGTACGGGAGGAAGCTCCTTACCACACCCAGACAACCCAGCTAAGGCTGCCAATAGGACAACGGAGGCTCTATACATTAGTGATCATCCATAACTATAAATATTTTTATAACATAGATTAATCACATGTAACTTACCAGTTATCGTAAGATTTATTTAGACAAAATTATTAAAAAAAATAACGGCTTGGAATAAATTTTCCTAAACCGTTATCTAATCTTTTTTAGGTTTACCACTACATGTTCTTAAATGCGCGATCGACTTTGAAAGTATCCGAAGTCACATAAGCTTCCATATTGCGGACACTGGTCTCTAACTTCTGGAAATCACCCTCTAAAGTGCCCAGTAACGACTCTGCCGTTTGCCCTTTTTCCCAAGGTTTTTGCTTGAGCGTGTGCTCTTGTTTGGCCTTCATCTGATCGACATACTGAGGTGGTTGTTTTTCAAGCATAAATGTCAAAGCTAAATACGCTAATAACACCAAAAAGCTACCACCAAGCAGTGCCGCCGAGATAACCAAGATGCGAACCAACCACACTTCAAGGCCAAAGTAGTTTGCTAACCCTGCGCACACTCCAGATAACTTACCGTTAATTGGGTCGCGATACAGTTCTCTACTCATAGTTTCGTCTCCAGCTTGGCGACTCCGCATCCAGTATTTTTTCCAGTGTTTTCACACGATCTTGCATGGATTCAGCTTGTGCAGAAAGCTTATGCAGACGATCAAGATCCGTTTCTGAAAGACCATTACTGGATTTCTTCTTGCTACGGTAATGTAAGAACAACCATAGCGGTGCCACAAAGATTAAAAAGACAATCAGTGGACCTGCAATTAGAAATGTTGACATAGACAACTCCTAAAATTATTTATCGCGGTTTTCAACTTGTTGCTTCAGTTTCGCCAGCTCTTTTTCAATTTCATCTTGAGCTTGTAGATCTGCAAATTCTTGGTCTAACGATTTTGCGTTACCTGTTTTGGCGTAAACATCTGCTTCAGCTTCTAATTCATCCACTTTACGCGAGAATTGCTCAAACTTCGCCATTGCTTCGTGGGTTTTGCTTGAATGCAGATGCTTTTGAACATCACGACGATTGCTTGCCGCATTATTACGAATCATTAATGCTTGCTGCTTCGCACGTGTTTCTGCGATTTTGGTTTCAAGCTTGCCAATCTCACTGGTCAGCTTTTCGATGGTTTCGTGAACCAAGGTTTGCTCTGTGCGAAGGCTTTTGATTATATCTTCAAGTTTTTGCTTTTCGATTAGCGCCGCTCTAGCTAAATCTTCACGTTGTTTAGTTAGTGCTAGCGTCGCTTTGTTTTGCCAATCTAGGATCTGAGTTTCGATAGCTTCAACTTTACGCGCTAACTCTTTTTTATCTGCGATAGCTTTAGCGGAGTTAGTACGAACCTCAACCAGCGTATCTTCCATTTCTTGGATAATCAGGCGAATCATCTTTTCAGGATCTTCAGCCTTGTCTAAAAGTGCACTGATGTTCGAATTTACAATGTCTGCAAAGCGAGAAAAAATACCCATGAGGAACTCCTTAATTACAATGATGGCAAATGTGCTTTAAAGCGTTATTCGATTTCTCAATCCACTTGCTCAAAAATTTACGTTTGTTGTTAAACCTACCATAAGTAATCCAAGTAGCGTGCCAACTTTTAAGCCATTTATTATCAGATACTTACAATAAAATGGTGATTAACCCTAACCATGCTATGATGAATTTAGCCAAGTATTGGTATTTTTCACCACTACGACTCTTATATTTAAGCTATTTACATGACGTGACTTAAATAAAGCTATCTAAATCACATCCATCGGCGCTCAAATCGCACAAGGACCCGCTATGCAGCAGAACCTCATTGGTGAATCACCTAGCTTTCTCTCTGTTTTAGATAAAGTATCCCAACTCGCACCAATAGAAAGACCCATTCTGATCATTGGCGAGCGTGGTACGGGTAAAGAGTTGATCGCACAAAGACTGCATTACCTTTCAAGGCGATGGGATCAGCCGTTGATCTCACTTAATTGCTCAACACTCAGTGAGGGTTTAATTGATTCTGAGTTGTTTGGTCACGAGTCTGGTTCCTTTACTGGTTCAAAAGGTCGTCATCAGGGTCGATTTGAAAGAGCGGAAGGTGGAACACTGTTTCTTGATGAGCTCGCGACCACACCTCTGGCCGTTCAAGAGAAGCTATTGCGCGTTATTGAATACGGGCAGTATGAACGTGTCGGTGGACAAAAAGCTTTAAGTGCCAACGTAAGACTGGTTTGCGCGACCAACGCTGACTTGCCAGACATGGCATTAAGGGGCGAATTCAGAGCCGACTTATTGGACAGGCTCGCGTTTGACGTGATTACTATCCCCCCTCTTCGAGAGCGAAAAGAAGACATCACGCTGCTGGCAGAATACTACGCCATTAAGATGTGCCGTGAATTAGAATTGGAGTTGTTTGTTGGCTTTGCTCCGTCTGCCGTAGAGGCGCTGCTGGATTATTCATGGCCAGGGAATGTGCGAGAACTCAAGAACGTTATTGAGCGCGCAGTCTACCAGCATGGTAAAGACCCATATCCTATTGAATCTTTGGTGTTTAACCCATTCAAACCCGCATGGAAAATAGATCAAGATTCCACGCATGAAATTGGCAATGCGCCGTCCAACAGCCATACTTCATCAGAGAGCTCGTTTTCTTTGCCACTTGATTACAAAGCATGGCAAGAACAACAAGACATCAAGCTGCTCAATCAAGCCCTAAAGCAAAGCAAGTATAACCAGAAACAAGCAGCAGAATTACTTGGATTAACCTACAACCAATTACGTGGAATGGTGAGGAAGTACGCGATTGTCGGACAAGCTAACGATAAATAGCTGTCAGCACTTGATTATTATTTGGAGCCGAATAAATAAAATGTTAAATTATCCGGATCTTGAGGCTCCTCTAACGCCTCGTTTCGAAAAGTATTTCTTTTTATGAAAGCACTAATACGACTATCACTGAGCATCTGCACGCTGAGCTTTTTAGCTGGATGTGGTGAGAGTGTGAATCACGAGCAAATCCGTGAGAAAGGCTTCATTTATTGCGGCCAAGGTAATCCTAGTACTTTCAACCCACAACTGGTTGATAGTGGCATTACCTCAGAATCGCTGAGCCCTCAAATTTTCGATACACTGCTCACTCTTGATCCAATGACTTATCGACCAAAACAGAACTTGGCAACAAGTTGGTCTGTCGATGAATCGGGTACAGAGTACACGTTCAAACTGCGCCCTAATGTTGCGTTTCAAACCACAGACTGGTTTACCCCAACTCGCAGTATGAATGCACAAGATGTGGTCTTTAGTTTTGAGCGAATCATTGACAGTTCAAACCCATTTCATTATGTAGGCGGCGGCCTATACCCATGGTTTGCCGGTATCGACTTCCAAAACCTGATCGTCGATATCACTGCGGTTGATGACCTGACGGTGAAATTCCAATTAAGTCGCCCAGACAATTCATTCCTCAACAATATCGCCACCAGCTATGCGGTCATTCATTCTAAAGAATATGCCAATAAACTCATTGCTACGGATGAAAAGAATGAAATAGACTCTAAGCCCGTTGGCACAGGTCCTTTCTACTTGGATGAATACCAAATCAATGATCTAGTTCGCTTGAAAAAGAACAAGCACTATTGGAAGGGTGACGTAGAAATGGACCAAGTTGTGTTTGATACTTCACAACGTGGGACAGGGACTCTTGCCAAGCTACTTCGTAGTGAGTGTGATGTATTGAACTCACCGATTTCTAGTCAGATTCCTATTATTCAAGCTCATGAAGAGTTGAAGATTTCCGCCACGCCTGCGGTTAATGTCTCTTTCATCGCCCTGAACACCGAGCACCCTGCACTGCGTGACTCACGAGTGCGCAAAGCGCTGAACTTGGCTATCAATCGCCAGAACATTCTTGATTCTGTTTATTACGGTACGGGCACGAAAGCCTACACTCTCTTGCCACCGACCTCTTGGGCTTACCAAAAAGACAGCGTTCAAGTTCGCTATGACCGCAACTACGCAGTTGCGCTTCTTAAAGAAGCCGGGGTAGAACCTGGGCTAGAACTTTCAATGTGGGTGCCATTAGAGCCAAGAGCCTACAACCCAAGCCCAAGGAAAACGGCAGAATTAATCCAAGCAAATTTAGCTGATATTGGTATCGAACTTAAGCTCTATACCGACGACCGATTTGATCGTACACAGCTATCATCCATTTCCTCAACAGACTTGTTGCTCACAGGTTGGATCGGCAATACGGGCGACCCAGACAACTTCTTGCGTCCGCTTCTTTCATGTAGCTCAGAGCGCGCAGGATTAAACGTCTCTATGTGGTGTAACTCTGACTTTGATTTCCTTCTCGACTTAGCATTAGAGATCAATCAACAAAGGCACCGTGTGAACTTGTATCGACAAGCCCAAAACATTCTCAATGAAGAAGTTCCTGTGATTCCTCTCGCTCATGGCGTGCAATTCCGCGTGCACGATCGTTCGCTAAGTGGCTTTAAGCAGAGCCCGTTCAATACTCAACCTTTTGATCAAGTCAGAAGAGAGGTGCAGTGATGTTTTGGTATACATTAAGACGTGTAAACTTATTCATTATCACACTGGGGATCCTGACGTTAGTGGGGTTCGCTCTGCTTCGACTAGACCAAACCTCACCTTGGGCGATTCAAGACTTTTGGCCCGGTTGGCTTAGCTATATCACAGAATTATCGACACTGAACTTTGGCTTGAGCAAGCACGGAGCGCCTATCATCGATGAGCTTGTCGTGGTATTCCCTGCAACGTTAGAACTGTGTTTCTTTGCTTTTGTGCTTGCGCTGTTTATCGGCATCCCTTTCGGCACTATTGCTGGCATGAGACAGGGCAAGTTTGTCGATACCACCATATCGTTTACTTCAATGGCCGGTTACTCTGCACCTATATTTTGGGTCGCACTACTGATGATCATGGTGTTTTCGTTGCACTTTGAGATGTTCCCAGTTGGTGGGCGATACGACCTGCTTTACGAAATCGAACACGTCACTGGCTTCGCTATAATTGATGCCTTTTTTGCTGAGGGTCGTTATCGAGCACACGCACTGCAAAGTGTTATCGAACATATGGCGTTACCTTGTCTTGTATTGGCACTCGCCCCAACGACTCAGGTAATTCGACTGATGAGAGCGTCAGTGGCTGAAGTGATGACTCAAAACTACATCCGCGCCGCACGAATTAAAGGTCTTTCAACAAGAGAGATCGTCACGCAGCACGTGTTAAGAAATGCGATACCACCGATTATTCCTAAGGTCGGCGTTCAACTATCAAGTATGTTAACGCTCGCTATTATTACCGAGTCTATCTTTAACTGGCCGGGTATTGGCCGCTGGTTATTGGATGCTTTATCTAATCAAGATTACGTTTCAATTCAAGCTGGCGTAATAGTGGTAGCAACCTTGGTTTTGACCGCCAACATTCTGTCCGATCTATTGGGCGCGATGGTCAATCCACTGGTAAGGAAGGAATGGTATGCTAACAAATAACGTCTACCAAGAAGAGCAGATTCCAACCCAGTTCGAGCGTTTCTGGCGCAGCTTCCGTGGCAATAATCTCGCTATGTTTGGACTGTGGTGTTTGGCCTTGATCATTCTAATCACCGTCACTTCACCATGGCTAGCTCCGCATGATGCTCAAGAACAAACGGGACACCTATTAACCCCACCCTCTTGGGATCCCTCAGGAACAGTTGAGTATTTCTTAGGTACCGATGACTTAGGCCGAGATATTCTTTCTCGTCTGATTATCGGCTCTCAGCTGACGTTTGGTGCGGCGGTAGTGATTACCTTTATCGCAGCAGTCATTGGTTGCCTGATTGGCGTACTTGCGGGGATGACTCGTGGATTACTATCAAGCACGCTAAACCACCTGCTTGATACCGTTATGTCGATTCCGTCTCTGTTACTGGCAATTATCTTCGTGGCGTTTCTTGGGTTTGGCGAGTTTAATATCTTGCTTGCCTTATGTTTAGCATTGATTCCACGCTTTATTCGTTCGGTATACATTGCCGTGCACGCTGAGGTAGAAAAAGACTATATTTTGGCTTCTCGCCTCGATGGTGCGAACGACTTCTACCTGTTATGGAATTCAATCCTTCCTAATATTCTTACCGTGGTGGCACTTGAAATTACGCTGGCATTGTCAGTCGCCATTCTTGATATCACGGCTTTGGGTTTCTTAGGGCTTGGCGCTCAAGCACCAAGTACCGAATGGGGCTCAATCTTGGGTGACTCTGTAGAGCTGATTTACCTTGCGCCATGGACAGTAACCCTACCCGGTTTAGCCATTATGTTTACAGTGATCGTGATTAACCTCGTCGGTGAAGGTGTTCGCCAAGCGCTAAATGCAGGAATCGAATAATGCCTTTACTTGATATTCGACATCTAACCATCGAGATTGAGACCCCTCAAGGGATGGTTAAAGCCGTTGATAGAATGAGTCTTACCCTCAATGAAGGGGAAATTCGCGGCTTAGTAGGTGAATCAGGCTCAGGCAAGAGCTTAGTTGCAAAAGCGATCGTTGGGGTTTGTAAAGAAAACTGGAAAGTATCTGCCGACCGAATGCGCCTTGGCAATATCGACCTCCTGCAACTGACACCCAAAGAACGACGCCGAGTCATTGCTCGTGATATCGCGATGATCTTTCAAGAGCCATCCTCCTGTCTTGATCCATCTGAAAAAGTGGGCCATCAACTTATTGAAGCGATTCCTTCCTATTCGTTTGAAGGTCGGTGGTGGCAGAGATTCAAATGGCGTAAGAAGCAGGCCATCGCTCTACTGCACAAAGTCGGTATTAAAGATCACTCTCGTCTTATGGACAGTTACTCTTACGAGTTGACCGATGGTGAGTGTCAAAAAGTCATGATCGCCATGGCTATCGCAGCCAAACCAAAAGTCTTGATCGCTGATGAACCAACCAACGATCTAGATCCGATTACACAGTCTCAAATATTGCGTCTGTTGAGTCGTATGAATCAGATCAATAACACGACCATAGTGCTGATCGGCCATGACTTAACCACCATTACTCAATGGGCAACTCGCATTACCGTTATGTACTGTGGTCAGTCTGTGGAATCAGCGGATACGCAGAAGCTGTTAGATGCACCTAAACACCCATATACCGTCGCGCTGCTGAAAGCGATGCCAGACTTTAACGACTGGATTCCCCATAAAGAGAAGCTACAGTCTTTACCAGGTTCAATCCCTCCGTTGCAGCACCTTCCTATTGGTTGTCGACTAGGACCACGTTGCCCGTATGCGCAAAGGCAATGTGTTGAGATTCCTTATACCAAACGAATCAAAAACCATAAGTTCAATTGTCACTTCCCTCTTAACATGGAGAAGAAAAAGAAATCATGAGTGCATTATTAGAAGTCATTGATTTATCTAAAGACTTTACGACTCGCTCTGGTCTTTTCCGTAAAAAGATTCATCAGGCAGTGAAACCAGTAAGCTTTTCGCTTGAGGCGGGACAGACGATTGGTTTTATCGGTCAGAATGGTTCAGGAAAGTCGACATTAGCAAGAATGCTAGCGGGCATGGTAGAGCCAACTGCGGGCGAGATTCGTGTGAACGGTGAAAAGCTAGAGCACAAGGACTACTCGACTCGCTGTAAGCTGATTCGAATGATCTTCCAAGATCCGAACACCTCGCTTAACCCGCGCATTCAGATTGGTCGAATTCTTGAAGGTCCATTAAAGCGAAACACCAATATGCCACCAGAAGCCCGTATGCGTCGTGTGAAAGACACCCTGTTACGTGTGGGCCTTCTACCGGAACATGCTTACTTCTACCCGCAGATGCTGGCTGCAGGCCAAAAACAAAGGGTTTGTTTGGCTCGTGCGTTAATCCTTCAACCATCAATCATTGTTGCAGACGAAGCGTTGAATGGTTTGGACATGGCAATGCGCTCTCAAATCATCAATTTGTTCTTAGAGCTACAAGAAGAGATGGGCGTATCGTTCGTCTACGTATCTCAACACCTTGGTATTGTTAAACACATTACCGACAAAATCATCGTCATGCACGAAGGTAATGTGGTTGAGAGTGGGGAAACGGATCAAGTGTTAACCAATCCAACTCACCAAATCACCCAAAGATTGGTTGAGAGCCATTTCTCCAAAGCGCCGAACCACTAATCTCGAATCACGCTACGTTCAACAAAGGGGAAAGGTATGTTATTAAGAGCTTCAATGCTTCCCCTTTTGTTGGCGCTGTTTTCCTTTAACGCAACAAGCACACCCCTCACCTGGCTAGATAGAAGCTTCGTCGAAACTGCCTTTTATAACGTCGCACTTCAACACGAATATTCCCAAGGCAACAAACCACTCGCCAAATGGAAACAACCGATCAAGATTTGGATCGATCATCGAGTGGGTGATGAAGAACTGCATCAAGAGCTCACAGAGCTTCATATCCGACACTTATCCGAAGTCACTCAGCACCCGATAACAATCGTCAACAAAGAGTCTGAAGCGAACGTAAAATGGATATACACGAGGCAAAGTCAGTGGGTATCTGAGGCGAAATTGGTGCTCAAACTCAAATCAACTGAGCACTTAAACAACGCTATTTGCACGGCGGGTTATCGAACAAATTCTAAAGGTGAGATTGTTTACGCTGGGATTGTTATTCCCGTTGATCAAGCAAGATCTCGAGGTAAGCTCGTCGCCTGTATCGTGGAAGAAATCACACAGGTTTTAGGCCTGCCGAATGATTCAGATAAAGCCTACCCTTCTATTTTCAATGACCATACGCCAGAAGACTTATTATCACCCTTAGATGTGGTGCTACTAAAGCTACTGTATGAGCCGGAATTGAAAGCTGGAATGACAAAATCTGAAGTAAAACCAATTGTTCGAAAGATACTAAAGCAATACAGCGAAACTGGCGTGCTCCAACAAGCTTCAAAAGCCGCGCAGCAAGCACCGTTATATCAGTTAATTGGGTACTAATGGAATAACTGGCTACAAACAGAAATATTGAATACTAACGGAATGATCGAGTACTAACGGAATAACTAGCCACGCACAGGAATATTGAGGGCTAACGGAAGAATTGAGTACTAACGGAAATAGGCAGGGACGTTACTTTGTTTGTCTGAACAGCTTAGATGGGAAAATAGAATGATAGCGCTGCCTAAGAAAAGGCAACGCTGACTTACCGTGTAACCATGTTACGAAAGCACTAGCGCTTAGCAGCCTGCTTTTTCAATTCGAAGTCGAACTCATCCGGAAACAAGATAACACCTTCTTCCTGTTCGTTCGGGAACACAACCACTGCAAGCTCGTCATCTTCTAGACCGTTAGTCCAACGGCTGTGCCATTTGTTCAACGAGATAGACTCAGCTTTACACTCAGACCAATCACCCGTAGCCCAAGATTCAGCAAACTCTTGATTTGGCCATACTGGAACACAGTCTTCATCTTCTGTGTTAAGCATTACACAACCGTGTTCATCGGTTAAGATCCATACTTCACGGTTCGCTACGATTTCTTTCACACAGTACTTTAGGCGTTGCTCACCCGTATACTTATTGATTTCAGCAATTTTTTTATCGTCTAGCTGTGTAGTCATCTTAATTTCCTACTTTAGTCAGTAACTTTGCTCTTAAAGCTATTTTATGCCGAGAGCTTTTAACTTCAAACATTTTCGATGAAGAAGAAAATCCACTTCAAAGAAAAACGCCTGCTAAATTAGCAGGCGTTTATAATTAAGCGACTTGATTAAACAAGCTCACCCTGTAACCAAGGCCAGCCTTGCTTCTTACGGCTTAATGTATTTTCCATCATTAATACGCCGTCTTTCTCGTGCTTGACCAGTTTATCAGCCCACTCGCCTTTGTATAGAAGGTGAGTTTGCGCAGTAGTGATATCTGTTAGCATTACCGCAGCAAATGCTAGACCGTCTTTCTCACAACGTTCTTCAAGATCCGCTTCTAGCGCTTCAATCATGCCATCTACTTGCTCAAGAGTCGCAAGCTCAACTTGACCAACAACAACATCACGACCGTTGAATGGGTAGCCTTTAAGGTCTTTTTCTACTAGTTGTGCAGCAGATAGGCCTTCGATGTTTGTCTTAGCGATTAGAAGCGCTTTGATGAATGCATCAATGTCAGTCACGCCAGCGATTTCAGCAAGCTCAGCAACCGCGTCTTTGTCTTTTTGAGTACATGTTGGAGAAGCAAAACCAACCGTGTCTGAAAGAATTGCAGACATCATCAGTTTAGCGATTTGTTGAGAGATAGAGTGACCTTCAATCTTGAACATGTTGAAAAGTACAGTATTTGTACAACCAACAGGCCAGATCCAAGCTTCCATAGGGTTAACTGTCATCGCGTCACCTAAACGGTGGTGATCGACAATACCTACGATCTCAGCTTCAGCAACATCGTCCGGTGCTTGTGCTAGATCTGAGTAGTCTACTAACCAGATTTTTTCACCAGCAACAGAAGTACGAAGTTCTGGTTTTTCAGCACCAGCGACTTCTAGAATGTGTTGAGTTTCGCGGTTGATCTCGCCTTGGCGAATTGGTGTCGCTTCCTCGCCACGAGCTTTAAGAAGCTCTGTTGCAACTAACGCACTACAAATACTGTCACTATCAGGGTTTTTGTGACCAACAACTAAAATCATGTTTCTTCCTATTACACTAACAATTATGACTCTACCTTTAGAGCCTCTCTTTATTAGTCATACTTTACCTCATTTTTTCAGGTTGGTCATGTTTCGTAGGTTTAGCCAATGGTAACAATAGATAAAAAAACAACAAATGCAATTGATAATTATTATCATTCGTATATATTTATCTTAAGCCACTAATTTTGAGTAACACCTATGGATCGACTAATCTCTTTTTTGCCAAGCAGTAGCGCTGCGAAAACAACTCAGTTTTCACTGTCATTTAAGCGCCTGCTTTTACCTATCTCACTTGCAGCTTTAGTTATGGCGCCTGCCACGCGAGAATTGACGGTCACGACCTTGTCAGACGCCTTTTGGGCCGTGTCTTGTTATGTTGCTTTGACCTTAGCGATTTACCACGGGTTAAGCCTGTATATCAACAAAGATAATGTCTTCAACAAGCTCGTCCATCAATCCCGTTCAAACCAAGTGGTATTCGCTGCACTTATGGGGGCGCTACCCGGCTGTGGCGGTGCGATCGTGGTGACCACACAATTTATCTCGGGCAAACTCGGATTCGGCGCAGTTGTTGCTGTGCTCGTCTCAACCATGGGTGATGCGGCCTTCCTGCTCATTGCAAGCGAACCCAAGACTGGTTTAGCCATGATGGCGATGGGCGTGATTGTCGGAACTGCGTCAGGTCGAATCATTAACTTGTTTCACGCAGACGACTTCTTACGCCCAAAAAAAGCAGAGAAAAATGAAGCGGTGAGCAGCTGTGCTTCTCAATCTCAAGACAAAGAAGCAGTATCGAAAAAAGCGATCAACCTACAAGGTTATCTATGGTCTGTACTCATTATTCCAGGTGCTGCGGTTGCCCTACTTGGCTCTTTTCAAGTGGATGTGAATGAGTTGCTCGCTTTGCCCGAAATGTCGATGGAATGGGCAGGAACTATTTTGCTGATTAGCTCGATGTTTCTATGGGGTCTCACCCGTGAAATTGAAGATTACAAATCAGCCGTAAGTGAAGACGAAAAATGTGTAGGCTCTCATCCACTACAAAAAACGGCTCAAGATACTAACTTCGTTACTGCATGGGTGGTGGTTGCTTTTCTTTTCTTCGAATTTGGCTCTGTGATAGCAAATGTCGATTTTGCGACGCTATTCTCAAGCTGGGGCATGATGCTCCCCCTGGCGGGAGTGTTGATGGGCTTGCTACCGGGGTGTGGTCCGCAATTGCTGGTCACTAGCCTGTACCTTTCTGGTGCACTGCCACTGTCAGCTCAGGTAGGTAACGCAATTTCGAATGACGGTGATGCGCTATTCCCTGCGATTGCGATGGCACCGAAAGCCGCTCTTGTCGCGACCTTGTATTCCAGCGTTCCCGCTTTGATTTGTGCATACGGTTACTGGTTTATGTTTGAGATCTAACTTGAGTACAGTTAACTCCATAGGTTTCTATTAGGTCGGTACTTTGTATTGGCCTTTTTGTTTCCATCTGCCTAAGCCCTTACAACAGGTTCTTTGTACATTCCCTTTCTGCTTCATGCTTCTACAGCCTACCTCAAACAGCACGTTACAGCCTGTCTCAAAACGCCCCTCTTGGCGCTATTACAATGCTTAGTTAGAAATCCCAGCACGTACACTAGAAAAACAAAAAGCCCCTGTAATAGTACTTACAGGGGCTTTAATTCAAGCTTTAATCTTGGTTCTTAAGTACAAGACTTAAGAAACTTCGATTGGACCACCGAATGAAGTTACTGGAGGCAGTTTGCCTTGGAACTTCTCGAAGTTAACCAAACATGTGTTTGCTGACGTTGCTTGAGCAAGTTCAGACGTACCGATGTCTTGAGTTAGTGTGTTTGGATCGCCGTATGTATCTAGCGCGCCCACTTTCTCGTTGATCGGGCCGTACCAAGCACCTTCTTCGATACGAACAACACCAGGAGCGTAGCTATCCATTAGAACAGCACCTGCTAGTAGTTGACCACGATCGTTGAACACACGTACTACATCGCCATCTTTGATGCCTTTCTTCTTAGCATCGACTGGGTTGATGTAGATAGGCTCACGGCCTTGTACCGCGTAAGTCGCACGCCACTCTTCAGATTCACACATCTGAGAGTGAAGACGCTTGTCTGGGTGACAAGATTGTAGCCAGTACGGGTGTTTGTCAGAGCCTGGACCACCATGTGAACGTTCAGATTTCTCGAACCACATTGGGTGTTCTTGACAGTGCTCGTAACCCATGTTGCCAACTGTACGGCTTGTGATTTCGATGAAACCAGAAGGAGTACCTAGTGCGTTGATCTCTGGATCTTCACGGAATGAAGCGTGACGAGTCCATGGCTTACCTTTACCGAAGTCTAGGAAACCTTTTTCCCAGAACTCTGCAAACTCAGGCATTTCGAACTTGCCTTCGTTTTCCGCGCGACATTCGTCATACAGAGATTTAACCCACTGCATTTCGTCCATACCACGCGTGTAATCGTCGTAACGACCCCAACGCTTAGTTAGGCTAGACATGATCTCGAAGTCAGTCTTAGACTGGAACAGAGGATCCACTAGCTTGTGCATTGCGATCAAACCACGGCCAGAGTACGCACCGTAGCCATCAATATCGTTACGTTCCCACTGAGTACATGCAGGAAGCACGATATCAGAGTGACGACAAGTTGCAGTCCAAGCGAAATCAACAGCCACTACAGTTTGTAGACTCTTGAATGCTTTACGCATCTTGTTGCGATCTTGGTGGTGGTGCCACGGGTTGTTACCACTGAATACCATCATCTTAATGTCTGGTAGCGTTACAGTAGAACCGTTCGCTTTGATCTTCTTACCTGGTTCAAGCAAGCTATCAACCCAACGAGCTACTGGAATTACGCGGCTGTAACCGTTGTAATCTGTATTCGTGTGTTTAGGTGATTGACCTTGGTCGATGTTCAACGGGAAAGAACCCGGAGCAGCGAAACCAGTTGAAGATACACCGATACCTGAGTAGTGGTGACCGTAAGAGATACCACCACCCGGAAGACCAATTTGGCCAACCATTGCTGCGATAACTGCACACATCCAGTAAGGCTGTTCACCGTGCTCTTGACGTTGGATACTCCAACCAACAAGAATCTGCGTACGACCGTTAACCAGCATCTTAGCGAATTCACGGATAGAGTCCGCGCTTGCGCCACAGATAGCCGAAGCCCACTCTGGTGTCTTCTCAACTTTATCTTTCGTTTCACCTTGAACGTACTTGATGAAGTCTTCAAAACCTAGACAGTAAGTTTCGATGAACTTCTTGTCGTATAGACCTTCGTTGTAAAGAACGTGAGCAACACCAAGCATGAACGCCACATCAGTTTGTGGGTTGATGTACATCTGCTCGTTTTCTAGGTAACGGCCTGTTTTGTTTTGAACAGGGTCAACAGAAACAACGTTGATCTCTTTCTTAGCAACTTTCTCTTTCAGCTGTTCTAGGTATGCGAACGACTCGTGAGTCTCACATGTCCAACCTACTTGAAGGTTTTTAACTGGATCGTTACCCCAAAGAACAATGTTGTCACTGTTTTCTAGGATAAGTTCCCAAGATGTACCTTGTGCGTAAACTTCAGTCGAACCTAGCACGTAAGGCATGATCGTTTGACCAGCACCTGTTGAGTAGTCACCGATTTTTTTCACAGAGTAACCGTGAAGTGCCATTGCACGTTGCATGTGGTTAGTACAGCTATGGAACTGACCCGTTTGTCTCCAACCAGTTTGACCTGTGTGAAGTGCCCATGGACCGTAATCTTTCTGTACGCGCTCTAGTTCG
Organism: Vibrio sp. 10N.222.47.A9; assembly: GCF_963872585.1. Lineage (NCBI taxonomy): Bacteria > Pseudomonadati > Pseudomonadota > Gammaproteobacteria > Vibrionales > Vibrionaceae > Vibrio > Vibrio sp. 10N.222.47.A9. The sequence goes on from NZ_CAWNBB010000021.1 coordinate 70,521, forward strand.
CGGTAAACAAGGTCTAGTGCCTCATCCCAAGTCACACGAATAAAGCGGTTGTTACCACGCGTGTCTGCGCTGTATTTATGCTTCTTCAACCAATCAAGGCGAACCATAGGGTAACGCACACGCGATGGGCTGTAGATAATACCTTTAATACCTTTCAACATCTCAGTTGGGTGCTGATCGATTTCTAGAGGTTTAATTTCTTGCACTTTACCCGCGTAAACGCGAGCTCGGAATGCACCCCAGTGAGAGCCAGAGACTTTCCACGCGCCGTCTGTTTCTGCAGCAGACGCTGATGCCGACGCCAATAAGCTTGGACCGATAACCGATGCCGCACTTGTAGTAGCGACACCTTTCAGAAAACTTCTTCTTGTAATTGCCATTGTGTTACTCCAATTGACGTCTTATTAGTGATGGCCTTCAGAAAAATCTGATGAGTGCTTCTGTAGATACTTAAGAACAAGTGCTTCTGTATCTGTATCGAAGTTAACGAACGCAATCATACCATCTAGCATGCCTACCCAACCGTTAGCGCTGAAGTGAGCTTCATCTGGCTGTGAGTGACACGTTGAACAGTTAGATTGGTACGCTTGACCCGCTGCGTTCCAGATTGGATCGAAGTTATCAACCATAGACTCTTTCTTCATCCAAAGTGCTAGGTTAACTTCTTCCCATGGAAGGCCAGTAAGCTCATCTTCTTTCTTCTCACCAACAGTGATAACGTCACTTTGAGATACTTCTTTCGTCAAGATTGCAGTTGAGATGTTCATACCGAAGTCTTCTTGGATTACACGTCCGAAGCCTTTCGCTTTACGCCAACCGTCGATTTGAATCTTGATCATGTCGCCTTTTTCGTCGATAACCGCAACTTTACTTGCAGGGCTTAGTAGACCCGCTTCAACTGTTGCTGTTTCATCTGTGTACATTGGTAGGTGACGAATAGAGATCACGTCAGAACCATTTGCGTAAGATGTGCTGCTTGCTACATTTTCTAGCTCGCCAACAATACCGCTCGCTGATGCCATATCTAATGGAAGGTTGTGAGCAATACCTTTGTGACAGTCAACACAGCTTTGATCACGCTCTGCCGCGTTCTTCATCTGGATACGCGCTGTTGGGCGCATGTTTTCGAAATCCATTGAATCGTAGTTGTGGCAGTTTTTACACTCTAGAGATTTGTTCGAAGAGAAACGATCCCATTCGTGTTTAGCCAGTTCGATACGACGAGCTTCGAATTTCTCAGGCGTATCTAGGTCACCAAATACTTGAGCGAATACTTCTTTAGATGCTTGCATCTTACGAGCAATTTTTGCTGTCCATTCATGTGGAACATGACAGTCAGGACAAGTAGCACGTACACCAGAAGTGTTTTTCCAGTGAACCGTTTCTTGTAGTTCTACGTATACGTTGTCACGCATGGTGTGACAGCTTACACAGAACTCTTCTGTATTTGTATGTTCTAGCGCTGTATTAAAACCGCCCCAGAAAATAACACCGGCGATAAAGCCACCCATGGTTAGTACACCAAGACTGATGTGTACTGCTGGGCGAGTCATTGTGCGCCATAATTTAACTAAAAATGATTTCATGTTTAGCTCTCTTAAAAATTAGTTCTAATAAAAATGTGATAGCAAGAGGGCATTACATGCCGCCGTGTGCACCTGGAGGACCTAATACAAACACTTGCAGTGCCCAAACTAGAAAGCCGTAGCCTCCTACAAAAGCCACACTTAATATTGGAAAGAGAACCACTGCAATGAAGAGGAATGACTTCCACTCCAACGAGCGTTTTTCGCCAGTTTCAATTTTATTAACATCACTCATACATTTTGCCTATTTTGTATTTAGTAATTTCGAGTAGCTCATTCTAAGGAGCTAAAGTTCTTGAGTATCTAACAACAAATTTTAGACCATACACAAAGTAGGGTTCAATCAAATCTCTTGTTATAACCCTTGCTAATCAATACTTTTTTGAGGTCATCCAAACTTGTTTTCAGTTAAACAAACTTATTAAAAAGTATTAACAAATGTGAAGAATTAAGTATATTTCACAAATGTTAAAAACCAACACTCGCGCAACTATTTGACAACCGATTTTAACTTTTTACCTACTAAGTAGTAGCCAAAAAAGCCTCAAACAACCACTATTTTGTGTTTTGTTTGTTAAATAATTGATCGTTTTTCGAATCGATGACTTTGCAGTTGAAATGCATCATTTGGCACTTTCAGATATGATAGAAGCCTTATTAAAAGGAAGCATTATGCAAGACGTTATTGATATATCTTGGTGGCAATTATTGTTTTTCAGTTCACTTCTCTTGCTGCCAATTGTAATCAACCACAAGCTAAAACTTGGCCTTGGCAAAGAGGCTTCTATCAGCATCATTCGCATGACTGTTCAGCTATTTCTGGTTGGCCTCTACCTAGAATACCTGTTCACTTTGAATAGCTTGTGGGTCAATTTACTGTGGTTATTTACGATGATTATCGTTGGGGCAAGCTCGATTGTTGAAAAATCCAAGTTACCGCGAAACCTCTTGTTAGTCCCTGTCGCTGTCAGCCTAGCGGTAACCTGTGTACCCATTGTCTTGTTTATCTGCTTATTCATCATTAAACCAACACCGGTTTTTAACGCGCAGTACTTGATCCCTATTGCAGGGATGCTGTTAGGTAATAGCTTAAGCAGTAACATCGTGGCATTGCAGAACTTGTTCGGTGCTTTTGAAACGCAGAAATCAGAGTACGAAGCGGCTATCGCTTTAGGTGCCTCTCCTTCCTATGCTGCAGCGCCTTTTGTGCGTAATGCGATACAGAAAGCGATGTCTCCTATTATGGCCTCAATGGCAACCACAGGCTTGGTAACGCTACCAGGAATGATGACAGGACAAATCTTAGGGGGTGCTTCACCAATGATCGCGATTAAGTATCAACTGATGATCATGTTGGCTATTTTCGTGATGATGAGCTGCTCCTTAGCGCTTGCACTTCACCTATCATTAAAGACTTCCTTGACCAAAGAAGGGCGAGTTCTCGCTCAAATACAGCCTTCAAAATAACCTCCCGACTCCTCTTAGATCTGGTTACTCACTGAATTTGATACAGGTTATCCACAGAAATTGTGGATAACCAAATCAATATAGATCCTTTTTTGTCCATTTCGGCTCGAGCAAAGATCATTGCCATTGATCCTTGGGTGATTTCAAAGACATATACACACGTGCAGAACTGCGTTGTTAAGCGTTCAAATGATAATTTAAGAAATCAACGAGTAAGTTTTCCACAAATAAAAAACGGCCTGCAATGCAGGCCGTCTTGTAAATGTCATAAGTCAGTTCAATGTTTTCACTGAGCTTTAACTAATCTTGTCACTGAGCTAGTCACGCAAGCTTTGTTGATCCGCCATCTTTATCAATCGCGTAAATAAATCAACCAATACCACATGCCAACAAAGATACCGCCGCCGATGATGTTACCGATAGTAACGGGCAGCAAGTTGTTCATCAGAAAGTCCATCATGTTTAGGTCAACATAGTCTGCCGGATTAGCCCCTGTCATTGTCCAGAATTCAGCTGGAGCAAATGTTTTGATACCGATAGCTAAAGGAACTTGGAACATATTCGCAATACAGTGCTCAAAGCCCGATGATACAAACATCGCGACAGGTAAAATCAGTACTGCAATTTTGTCAGTCAGTGTTCGTCCACTAAACGTCATCCATACCGCGATACAAACCAATACGTTACACATGATGCCAAGCGCGATAGCTTGGATAAAACCATGGTGCATTTTGTGCTGAGAAATGGCCATCGCATTCAAACCCACTTGCCCATGGTCGAACATGTACTGTTTAGTCAGAAGCATACATGCCACTAGCAATAAAGCACCAATAAGGTTACCGATATAAACGGTCGCCCAGTTCTTTACTAGGGTTCCCCAGGTAATCTTGCCACTTGCGCGAGCAACAAGAGTAAGCACCGAACTGGTAAACAGTTCACCGCCAGTAACCACAACGAGGATTAAGCCCAAGCTAAATGCAAGGCCACCTAGGACGCGAGTAATACCCCAAGGTAAATCACCAGCGCCAGTGGTTACAATTGTGTAGAACACAAACGCAATACCGATATGTATGCCAGCTGAAATCGCTAGGAGAAAAGATTTGGTTGGATCTTTGGTTGCTTTACCTACGCCAATATCTGCAGCGCGCTCAGCCATTTGTGGCGGTAATAATGAGTCAAATTGGTTCAGATTCATGATGATTTACATTTTGAAACATGTTGTCGGGAGCGAGATAATCCTCTCTTTCATTTCTGAATTCAAGAGCTATTTGGGACTCAAAATACCTCCCACAACCTTGTGGAAAGGAAATAGCCCAAGTTATTCAAAATTCATACAACTTTAGTAGTAAAAAGAAAACTATGCTGAATGAAAGGTTATCAACTTAAAAAATGGCACACTTATAAATATCAATAAGTTACGGACGAAAGCAAAGGAATAACGTACACTATAATGACTCACAGATCGCTGTTACCTCTAGATTTTGATATAGATCAACAGAACGTAAAAAAGCGCCCTTAGGCGCTTTTAACTGAATCACAAATACAGAAATTAGTGATGCTAAACCGAAGGTTCAATCACTTCTTCTGATGATTGTTCTAAAGCAGAGCCCTCTAGATTCGACTCTGGACTCAAAGGGATTACATCAGAATCACTTTCATTGGCAACTTTACTGCCTAGGTTCCTCAAGCTGTCCACTAGCTCTTCTAAACTCTTAATATGCGCATCACTCTTGGTAATCTGCTCATCTAGAAGATTGCTATGCTTAGTCGCCTCAGACAATTGTTGCGCCTGCTTCTGATTATCACTCTCTAGCTTAGCGAGTTGTTCAGTCAAAGTTTCAATTTCTGACTTTAATGACGCTGTCATATCTAAGCTTTTTAACGCTTTCACACTCGCTATAATCTTCTGAGATTGCTGACGCAACCCAACATCTCGGTAATCTTCATCATTAACCACTTGTGAAATGCTCAGCAACTGATTCTCTGCATTCAAAACCGATTGTTCGAACTTGTCGCCTTTTACACTCGCGAGCACTTTTACTTCATGAGCGACACTACGCACGTGGTTCAACTCAAACTCCGCAGCGTGCACCGCATCTTCAATGATCGACTTTTCACGGGGACTGGCTTTGACTTGGCTTTCTGCCAAAGCAATTTGAGATGCTGCTTTAGCAAACGTCAGTGGAGCAACGTCATCAAAATCCTCATCTTCCAAGAACTCTAACTCGTCCTTCAATGGTTCGATGTATTTCTTATGTGCCACTTTAACTTCTAATAAGCGAGCATTATTAAGAAACTCCACCTGTGCTTCTTGAGCGTCTTCAAGCTCATCGACCAGCACATACTCAAACAACTCGCTGTATTCTGAATACAAGCGTTTGTAGCTCGAGGTAAACATGGTATCTGCGCCAAGGAACTTGAGGTAATCCATTTGTACAATCGAATCCGCTAGTACTCGGTCAGCCTTCTTCTTTAGCACTAATATCGAGTCATAATTTGATTTGATCAACGCAATTTTTTCATCAAAAGCTTCAGCGTAAGTCAGGCTCGAAAAAATTGAATAACTCTTGGTGAGCCGAGTTTCGTCTTTCAGTAAATCCGCATAAATGCTTTCAGCGTCGTCCCAAGCGTCTAATAGTTCATTGTAATTCTCTGGAGCATAGAGAGACAACTGAGCGTGGTCTTCAAGCTTAGCCTCCCATTCGGAGTAAACGCTTTGGACAGACTGAAATGAACGGACCTCGATTGTAGATTCGTTATTGTTGTTTGTGGTTTGGTTCGCGTCTGTCTGCTCTGAAGGTGTACTCTGACACCCTGCGATAGCAAATAGCATACTGATCATTAATGCTACTTTGTTCGCTCTCACTTATGCATATCCTTTTTATACAATATTCGCTCAATGCAAATTATTTCTAGTCACAATATATTACAACCACTTAGCAATAAACATCACTGATGATTTAAGTGGGCGCAAATCACCCAATATAACCAAAATAAACCCATCACTCGATGATTAATCAATCAATTTGGTATCACTTATCAATTCTCTTTATTTGCTATTGCCTGAGTTGTGAATGCGCACTAAGGTGAAGGTAGAGAACGTTATGAATATATAGGTTAATTATGAAGTACAACGCTGAAAACATTGCTGATTTAAACCTCCTTCTTCAATTTGATGTAAGTAGTGCCGCTACTGGAATTAAAGTTCATCAAGAGGCAGCTCAAGAAACTCAAGACGCTGTTAAGCGCCTATTCGAAAAGAACCTTTGTACTCAGCCAGACGGCGGTTACCTAACAGATGAAGGTATACAGATGGCAGAGCGCGCAGACAAACTACTTCGCGTACTAAACTAAAGCTCCATTGTTCTAGTAAAAACTCCACTCGCTTCGGCCGTGGAGTTTTTTCATTTTTGGGTAAAGGTTTGTTAGGCTTAATGTAAATTCGTCATTTGCAGTTGTGAGGAACACATGGCTTCTATATTTATTGTTGGTGCAGGCTGGGTTGGTGCGCCTTTATCTAAACATCTAGAAAAACACGGTAACCAAGTGGTGGTCACAAAAACGACCCGAGCGGGTGCAGACACCATTGGTAACAAACGTATCCCATGTGAAGTTTTCAGCTTTGACTCATCGGAGCCTGAGCATACTATCGGGCAACTCTATTCACTGTTACTCGAAAATAATGCAGAGATCGTCATTGGTAGCTTCCCTCCCGGCTTTAGAAAAGGTGCGGGACAAGAATATGCTGAATACTGGCAACAGCTAACCAAAGCTTGTCAGAAAGCCAATGTCAAAAAGCTGATCATGGTTAGCTCGACCACTGTCTACCCGACCAAGCCAGGGATCTTATACGAGCAAGATGCCTCATTAGCGATTTCTACGTCGAGTGATGAACAAGCCAACTCATTTTCAGACAATGCTCGAGTCATGCTACAAGCAGAACAGTGCATCATTGATTCCGGTATCGACTACACCATCCTTCGCTTCAGTGGGTTAATCGGCCCTAGCCGCCACCCCTCTAGGTTTGCAAGCAAATTGAAACAGGTCAGCACTCAAGCTCCTGCCAACATGCTTCATCTTGACGACGCGATTGGCGCGGTCAACTTCGCTATCAACCAACTGCACAACGAAGTGGTTAATGTTACGACCCCAAACACGGTGAGTAAGGCGGAATTTTATGCCGCTGCACTGAAAAGCGCCAACAGCAGTGAGCCACTGCCCCTCGTGGTCGATACACCAGACAAGCTGATCTCTTCGAAAAAGATTCTCGACTTAGGTTACTCGTTTAAATTCGATTCCACGCTGGACGCTCTTTATGACTAATCAATCCATAGCTAACCAATCTGTAACAAATAACTCAAGGATTAAGCTACATCGTTCGATCGACACCCTTTGGAACTTCATGTCTATGGGCCACAAGGTTACACCTTCAGATTGCATCTTTGTGCTGTGCAGTAATGATACCCGTGTCGCTGAATACGCAGCTGAGCTCTATCACCAAGGTGTGGCGCCTTATCTCGTCTTTTCTGGCGGTGTGGGACGCTTTACAGAAGGGAGCTTTGAGCGTTCAGAAGCCGAAACATTCGCGGCTATTGCACGAGATGCTGGCGTGCCAGACTCTGACATTATCATTGAGAAACACGCAACCAATACTGGGGAGAATGTACGATTCACCCACAAATTGCTTATTGAGCGTGGGCTGTCACCGAAAAGACTGACCTTAGTACAGAAGCCCTTTATGGAGAAACGTACCTACGCCACGTTTAGTAAACAATGGCCTGAAGAGAGTGTAGAAATAACCGTGACTTCACAATGGCAAAATTGGGATGATTACTTTAACGAAGAGTTACCGTTAGACATGGTGTTGGGCGCATTAATTGCTGATTACGAGCGAATCAAATCCTACCCAGAGAAAGGCTTTCAAATTGAGATGCCAATCCCCGATGACGTTGATCATGCCTATCAAGCATTGAAGCAGCTCGGCTTCGAATAAATCAAAAGCTTCATTTCGAATAAAACAAAGGCGTGACTTGGAATAAAGTAAAAACACAGGCTCAATAAACAAAAACGGTGACACTTGGTCACCGTTTTTCGTTTTAGCAAGCTGAACTATGAGATCGGTTTATTTACCTAACGCTTCTTTATAGTGCAGACGGCAAGCAGAAACATACTGATCATTACCGCCAATAGCCACTTGGTCACCTTCAGCAATCGCCACACCGTGCTCGTCGGTACGGATTACCATATTAGCTTTACGGCCACAGTGACAAATGGTTTTAAGCTCAACCAGTTTATCTGCCCAAGATAATAAGTAACGGCTACCTTCAAACAGTTCACCCAAGAAATCGGTACGTAAACCGTAGCAAAGTACAGGGATATGCAGTTTATCGACCACTTCTGTTAACTGGTACACCTGCTCTTTCGACAAGAACTGACACTCATCAATCAGAACACAATGACGCTTTTCTTCTTCATTGAGTTTTTGGATTGCGTCAAACATATTGGTGTCATTTTTAAAAAGTTGAGCTTCAGATTGCAAACCAATTCGAGAGCTAACTTTACCGATACCATAACGATCATCCAATGCTGCCGTAAAGATCACTGGCGTCATGCCACGCTCTTGGTAATTGAATGAAGACTGAAGAAGCGTTGTTGATTTACCCGCATTCATTGCCGAGTAATAAAAATACATCTGAGCCACAGAAATATTCCTGTTAATTAAAAGTTGAAGATAAAAAGGTGATATTAGAGAATTTTTGCTAGAAAAAAGGGCTGAAAATCAGCCCTTTTTATAATATTTACTTACGACGCCAAGTCGTACCTTCTGGACCATCTTCCAGAACAATACCCAACTCGTTTAGCTTGTCACGTGCAAGGTCAGCATTCGCCCAATCTTTCGAAGCACGAGAGTCGTTACGCAGTTTGATCAACGCTTCGATTTCAGCCACTTCGTCATCGTTGCCTGCCGCATCACCTTGCAAGAAAGCCTCTGGGTCTTGATGAAGAATACCGATGATGTCTGCCAGTTCACGCATCAATGCACCTAGTGCACTTGCTTTTTCGACGCTTTCAGTTTTGATGCGGTTGATTTCACGAGCCATTTCAAACAGTACTGAATAAGCTTCTGGAGTGTTGAAATCATCGTTCATCGCTGTAGAGAACCGAGTCACGTACTCTTCACCACCAGCCGGAGCTGCTGTAACGTCTAGGCCACGAAGTGATGTGTAGAGGCGCTCAAGTGATGCACGAGCTTGGGTTAGGTTATCTTCACTGTAGTTCAGTTGGCTACGGTAGTGACCAGACATTAGGAAGTAACGTACTGTTTCTGCATCGTAATGCTGAAGTACGTCACGGATAGTGAAGAAGTTACCCAGTGACTTAGACATTTTTTCTCTGTCTACCATCACCATGCCACTGTGCATCCAAGTATTCACATACTGGGTGCCGTGTGCGCAGCAAGATTGTGCGATTTCGTTCTCGTGGTGCGGGAACTGTAGATCTGAACCGCCACCGTGGATATCGAAGTGATTGCCAAGAATAGAAGAGTTCATTGCTGAACACTCGATGTGCCAACCCGGACGACCTGGACCCCATGGTGATTCCCACGTAGGTTCACCTGGCTTAGACATCTTCCAAAGAACGAAATCTAACGGGCTACGTTTTGCAGAATCGACATCAACACGAGCACCCGCTTGAAGCTGATCAAGGTCTTGCTTTGAAAGCTTACCGTATTCGTCAAATTTCTTAACTTCGAACATGACGTCGCCGTTGCTTGCGACATAAGCAAAACCACGCTCAATTAACTTTTCAACAAGCTCAACGATTTCAGTGATGAATTCAGTCGCACGAGGCTCAACATCAGGACGCTTCATGTTCAATGCATCGAAGTCCGCGTGCATTTCCCCGATCAGGCGCTCAGTCAGAGAATCACAAGACTCACCGTTTTCATTAGCGCGCTTGATGATTTTATCATCGATATCAGTGATGTTACGAACGAAGTTCAAATCGTAACCAAGGTAACGAAGGTAACGAGTTACTACATCGAAAGAAACAAACGTGCGGCCATGACCAATGTGACAGAGATCGTATATGGTTACCCCACAGACATACATGCCGACTTTGCCAGCTGTAATTGGTTTGAATTCCTCTTTCTGTCTTGTGAGTGTGTTATAAATTTTCAGCATGATCTCTATCTATATTTGTGTATTAATCAAAATAAGAGGTCAAGTATATCAATTCATGCGTTATTAGGTAATCCCCCAAAGCAGTAATTACCTCAAACAACCAAGTTAAGTTAATGATTTGGTGATTTGAAAGTCCGCCAACATGCGCTAGAATTCGAACTTCATATTAAAAAGACAGTAAGGTAACAATCATGATCATCCTTCACACAAATTTTGGTGACATCAAAGTTCAACTTAACGAAGAAAAAGCACCAGAAACAAGCGCAAACTTCCTACAGTATTGCCGTGACGGTTTTTACGACAACACGCTATTCCACCGTGTTATCGATGGTTTCATGGTTCAAGGCGGCGGCATGACTTCTGGCCTTAAAGAAAAAACAACTCGTGCAACTATCAAGAACGAAGCAAACAACGGCCTAGCGAACAAAGTTGGTACGCTAGCAATGGCTCGTACTATGGAACCGCATTCAGCGAGCTCTCAGTTCTTCATCAACGTTAACGACAACTCTTTCCTAAACTTCCGTAGCGAAAGCCTAGACGGTTGGGGCTACTGTGTATTCGCAGAAGTTGTTGAAGGCATGGACATCGTAAACAAGATCAAAGGTGTTAGCACTGGTTCTATGGGTATGCACCAAGATGTACCTCTAGAAGAAGTGATCATCACTGGTACTACAATCGAAGCTTAATCACTTGCTTTCGGTTAGTATTAATAATTGATGAGCCGATAAAATCAGGATATAGGGAGCGAATCGCTCCCTTTTTTTAGACCTATGAAAACATATTTTATATCAGACCTGCACCTTACTCCGTCACGACAAGATATCACTGACTGCTTCTTAACCTTTATGAAGAAAGAAGCCGTAGAAGCGGATGCACTTTACGTGTTAGGCGACCTTTTCGAATTCTGGATTGGTGACGACGATAAGAGTGAGTTCGCGACTTCTATCCGCCAAGCGTTTATCGACTTAGTGAAAACGGGCGTACCTTGCTACTTCACACAAGGTAACCGCGACTTTTTAGTTGGTAAAAAATTTGCCAAGCAAACGGGCGTGCAACTTCTAGATGAAGTATCAACGATCGATATCTACGGACAAAAAGCGGTGGTGTTGCATGGTGATACCCTGTGTACCGAAGATGTAAAATACCTCGCCTTCCGCGAAAAAGTGCATCAACCATGGCTGCAATGGGTCTTCAACAGAATTCCATTTTTCATCAAGAAGAAAATTGTCTCTAAGGTTCAATCTGACATCAAAGATGACAAGCAGACCAAATCTCTCGACATCATGGATGTGACACAACAAGAAGTGGAAGATGTGATGGAACGAAACAGCGTCGATCTTATGATCCACGGCCATACTCATCGCCCTGACATTCACACCTTCAATGCTAATAATTGCAGTAAAACTCGTATCGTATTGGGTGATTGGTATACGCAAGGTTCAGTGCTGGTGTTCACTCCGCAAAGTTTTGAACTACAGAATCGAGAGTTTAGCAACCGCTTTTAACATCACTATTAAACTTTCACTTTGATTATTATTATCGGTCAGACTTTCATAGAAAGTGTATGGTAATTTCTACTGAATTAGCTATTATCTCTCTACCAGAAATAAACAGAACACAGTACCAAGTTGAAATATTCATACGTAGCGCGTCAACCAATACTCGATACAGACAAGAAAACCATAGGTTACGAGTTGCTATTCAGGGATGGTCCTAAGAACACTTTCCCTGAAGTAGAGCCGGAGCTCGCTACTAGCCGTTTGCTTTCCGATCACTTTTTATCAACTCACTATAATACGTTGGGTGATAAATTGGGGTTCGTGAACTTCCCTTATGCAAGCCTAATCAACTTAGTCCCGACTCTGTTCCCCAAAGAAAGCCTCGTTGTTGAGGTTCTTGAAGACTGCGAACCAACAGACGAACTACTTGAAGCAATAAAAGCTATCTATGACGCGGGTTACACTATCGCGTTAGACGACTTTGTACCAAGCAAAGCATGGAAGCGTTTTTTACCGTACGTTTCAATTATCAAGTTTGATATCCGTTTGATCTCAATCGCGAAAGCTTCGATGTTCATGAACTCTCTCAAAGGGTTGGATATTAAGTTCCTCGCAGAAAAGGTCGAGACTTACGATGAGTATCAAGAAGCAAATCGAGCAGGCTTCACCTACTTCCAAGGTTATTTCTTCAGCAAGCCGGAAATGATTCAAACTCGCGCTCTCAACCCTGCGTTCTTGACGATTGTTCAGCTGTTAAAAGAGATTGCGCACGACCCTATCGACTTTGGCGAAGTAGAACGTTTAATTACGTTAGATGTGACGCTTTCTTATAAAGTACTTGCGTATGTAAACTCCGCAGGTGGCTCAGCAACGACCATTCGTTCATTTCGCCAAGCGCTTATTTTCCTTGGCGAGCAAAAGCTGCGTAAGTTCGTTTCACTAGTAGCAATTGCCTCTGCGAAAGAAGATAAACCCGATTCACTCTATGGTTTAGCAGTACTGCGCGCTCGTCAGTGTGAACTCTTAGTAGAAAAGATGAATGTAAAGGTAGAACCCGGACAAGCCTTTTTAACCGGTATGTTCTCTCTACTTGATTCACTCTTTGACCAACCGTTACAGCAAGTCTTGGACTCAGTACCAATCGATGAAGAGATCAAGCAAGCTCTGATTCAACGAAAAGGTGTCTTAGGTGCCATTATGGCAATGGTCATTGCATATGAACAAGCTCGCTGGGACGAAGCAACGCGCATTCGTAAACTTCTCAAGCTAAGTGAAGCGGAACTCGGTCAAGCTTATGATGAAGCGACTACTTGGGCTCAAGAGCTGTTATCACCTTCGTTGAAATAGTTCACTTCACATTGCTGCTTCAATAGAAACTAAGCTTTGGTGAGCGATCGTTTCTTGGTAAACTCCAACGCATTCATATATGGCCTCTCAATAGAGGCCATTTTTACAGGATCTGACTATGTCTTTATGCCCATGCGGTAGCAAAAATACTTACCAACAATGTTGCGAATCAGCACACCTTAACCACAGTACAGTTGAAACACCCGAGCAATTAATGCGCTCACGTTATTCAGCACATGTACTTGGTTTGGTTGATTATGTGGTTGCTACTTATCATTCAAGCTGTAACGCAGAAGCGCAGAGAGAAGGTATTGCTGAATCCATAGATAGTGATTGGGCGGGTTTAGAAGTCATCGATACTGCCGCAGGTTCACATGAGAACGAAGGCTTTGTTGAGTTTAAAGCTTACTTCAACGACGCGACTGAGCAGTTCTGTATGCAAGAACGTTCGCGCTTTGTTCGTGAAGACGGTTTTTGGTATTACATTGATGGCACCTTCCCTGAGCAAGAAGATGAACAAGAAAAACGATCAGAGCCTGAGATTGACCCCCGTCTAAACCAAACGGTTGAGAGCTTTAAAATCGGCCGCAATGACCCATGTATCTGTGGTAGCGGAAAGAAATATAAGAAGTGCTGCGGGTAAGTCAAAAAATTAGAATGTTTGATTGAGTAAAGAGATTCCTGATGTCGATTAGGCTCCTCGGAATGACGTAAAGTCAGAGGTTAGAAAAGTGACGCAGGGCTTTAAAATCTTGAAATCTTGAAATC
>NZ_CAWNBB010000021.1:84419-164322 GCF_963872585.1 Vibrio sp. 10N.222.47.A9
TGAAATCTTGAAATCTTGAAAATTAAAAAGCTAAAAAGCCCCGTAAACATACTTGTTTACGGGGCTTTTATCTGTCTTTTACGTGGTTTTATTAATCCAAAAAGAGCTTACTTATGGCGCTCTTTTAATTTGTTCACCACATCGTTCATCGATAAGCCTTGGTCTTGTAAAAGAACCATCAAGTGATAAATCAAGTCTGCTGATTCACACACTAATTCCGCCTTATCGCCCGACGTCGCCGCAAGCGCGACTTCAACGCCTTCTTCGCCCACTTTTTGCGAAATACGCTTGGTGCCACGGGCATATAAACTGGCAGTATAAGAAGATTCAGGGTCTGCGTCCTTGCGGGCAGCCAGTAGCTGCTCAAGCTGATGAAGCCACACCATCTGTGTTTCTTCTTGCTTGTCTCCATCCCAACACGTTGTTGTACCTGTGTGGCACGTTGGGCCAATGGGATTGACTTTAACCAGCAAGGTGTCGTTGTCACAATCCAATGACATGTTTTGCAGTTGCAATACGTTACCCGACGTTTCACCTTTGGTCCAAAGGCGCTCTTTAGTGCGAGAGAAAAACGTCACTTGGCCAGTTTCACCTGTTTTCTCGAGCGCTGCTGGGTTCATGTATCCCATCATCAGCACTTGGCTCGATTGGTAATCTTGAACAATAGCCGGCACTAAGCCATCTACTTTTTCCCAATCAATACGCTCTGACAATGCGCCTACTTCTGTTTTTGATAAGCTTGCGGTTTCAAAACTCATAGTCGCACCTCTACATCTTGTTGTTTTAAATACTGTTTAAGTTCACCAATATTGATGACTTGCTTGTGGAATACCGAAGCTGCTAACGCTCCGTCCACGTTGGTCTTCTTATAGGCTTCAGCAAAGTGCTCCATTGCGCCTGCGCCACCAGAGGCAATCAATGGCACATTACACACTTCACGCACCATGTTTAACTGGTCGATATCATAGCCGTTGCGAACGCCATCTTGGTTCATCATGTTCAACACAATCTCTCCTGCGCCACGCTTCTGTACTTCCTGCACCCAATCTTTGGTTTCCCACTTGGTTGCTTTGGTACGCGCTTCATCGCCTGTGAATTGGTAAACCTGATATTTACCCGTCTCTTTATCGAAGTATGAATCGATACCGACAACGATACACTGCACGCCAAATTTATCAGCTAGGTCAGTGATCAGCTGTGGGTTAGCCAATGCAGGCGAGTTGATGGATACTTTATCTGCACCAAACTCAAGAATGCGTGCTGCATCTTCCGCAGACTTAATACCACCAGCCACACAGAAAGGAATATCAATCACTTCTGCTACACGTTTCACCCAGCTTTTATCGACCACACGGCCATCACTTGATGCGGTGATGTCATAAAATACTAATTCATCAGCGCCCTCTTCTGCGTAGCGTTGTGCTAGCGGAACGATGTCACCAATAATTTCGTGATTACGGAATTGAACGCCCTTAACCACTTGTCCATCACGGACATCCAAACAAGGGATTATTCGCTTTGCCAACATGCAAATGCCTCCTCTGCGGTGAACTTGCCATCAAGCAGTGCACGACCAACAATCACACCCGCAACGCCGCTGCCTTTCAGTGCTTCGATATCAGCTAGGCTACCAATGCCACCCGATGATTGGAATTGCACTTGTGGGTACTGTTTACAGAGATCAACATAGAGCTCTACGTTTGACCCTTCTAGCGTGCCATCACGTGAAATATCTGTACACAGAACGTGTTTAAGGCCAACCGTGAGGTAATCTTCAATTAGCGCTTCAATGGTCACGCCTGAATCTTCTTGCCAACCTGAAATCGCCACTTTACGTGTGCCGCTTTCGTCAATGTTGATGTCCAGAGCCAGCACGATTTTTTCCGCGCCGTACTTCTCCATCCAACTTTTCACCAACTCAGGTTGCTTTACTGCTGTAGAACCAACCACAACGCGCTGTGCGCCAGCTTCTAGTAGATCAACAACATCTTGTTCGTTACGCACGCCACCACCAATCTGGATGTTCGCAGGCGTGCTAGCAAGTAGCTTAGCAATCAAGTCTAACTGACGAGCAGTGGTATCTTTTGCACCTGTTAAGTCAACAAGGTGAAGCCAGCCAGCACCAGCTTGGTGATAAAGGTTGAACTGCTCTGCTGGATCGACTTTGTATTCTGTTACTTGCCCGTAGTCCCCTTGAAATAAGCGAACTACTTGGCCTTCAATTAAATCTAATGCGGGAATAATCATTTACATTCCTTATCTGGCAACGGTAGCCGCTGCCTAATCCTTGTTACAATTCCAAGAAGTTCTGAATCAGCTTAGAGCCAGCTTTTGACGAACGTTCTGGGTGGAACTGAACACCATAATAGTTGCCACTTTGCACTGCGGCAGTGAACGGATTGCCGTAATCACATTGTGCGATTGTGTAGTCACCCACTGGCATTGCGAAGCTGTGTACAAAGTAGAAGTACTCGCCCTCTTCAATATCTTTGAATAGAGGGTGGTTAGGTGTCGCGGTTACTGTGTTCCAACCCATGTGTGGTAATGGCAAATCACCCGTTTCAAGTAAACGAACTTCGCCATCACACAATCCTAGGCATTCAACCAGCGCGTCAGCCTTTTGGCCTTTCTCTTGAGATAGTTTGCCTAACAGTTGCATACCTAAACAGATACCCAGCAGAGGCTTCTCTACTTGCTTCACAAGACTAACAAGGTCACGCTCTTGCAAGTTTTTCATTGCCTCACTTGCTGTACCTACACCGGGTAGGAACAGCTTGTCCGCAGCTAGAACAACTTTTGGTTCTTTCGAAATTTCAACTGCGTAGCCCAGACGTTCAATCGCAAACTTCACTGAGGAAACGTTGGCACAACCAGTATCAATAATAACGACTTTTTGATCTTTCATTGTTTTTCCTTGCTAACGTTAGCCTTACAGAACGCCTTTGCTGCTTGGTAACTCATTACCTTCAACTTTGATTGCTTGACGAAGAGTACGACCAAACGCTTTGAACAGGCTCTCAATAATGTGGTGATCATTATTACCAGCTGAAGAAAGGTGCAATGTACAAGCCAATGTATCGGTTAGAGAGCGGAAGAAGTGAACCACCATCTCCGTAGAAAGGTCACCCACTTGCTCGCGGCTAAACTTAGCATCAAATTTTAGGTACGGACGACCAGATAGGTCTAAAGCACACTGAGCTAAACACTCATCCATAGGCAAGCTGAAACCGAAACGGCCGATACCACGTTTGTCGCCTAATGCATCTTTAAGTGCTTGGCCTAAAGCAAGAGCGGTGTCTTCGATTGTGTGGTGATCATCAATGTGTAGGTCGCCCTTCACAGTCAGGTTCATCTGGAAACCGCCGTGTGTCGCGATTTGATCAAGCATGTGATCGAAGAAACCCATGCCAGTATCGATCTTGTTACCACCGGTTTCATCAAGGTTTACGGCTACCTTAATGTCAGTTTCTTTCGTTGTACGAACCACTTCAGCAACACGAGCATTAACCGTTAAATCTTTAACGATCTGTGGCCAGTTGAGTGTGCCTTCCGTTTCTGCATCCGGGCCGTATTGGATACCACGAATTGCCATGTTCTCAGCAAGTTGAAGATCCGTCATTCGATCGCCAATGACAACAGAGTGTTGGAAGTCGACTTTGCCGCCTTGTAGGTATTCTTTAACCATACCCAGTTTAGGCTTACGGCAAGAGCAGTTGTCTTCGTCAAAGTGAGGGCAAATAAGTACATCGTCAAACTTAACGCCTTGAGATTCGAAGAACTCCATCATCATATTGTGTGGCGCATCGAAATCTTCTTGTGGGTAGCTGTCGGTACCTAGGCCATCTTGGTTAGTGACCATCACTAAGCGGTAACCCGCATCTTGCAATGCCAGTAGGCTAGGGATCACTAGCGGTTCGAATTTTAGTTTGTCTAAACGGTCTACTTGAAAGTCAACTGGCGGCTCAACAATTAAGGTGCCATCACGGTCTATAAAAAGTATTTTCTGTTGTTTACTCACTTGAACTTCCTTTTAATTTTAAATCTGCTGGCCTAGCTAAAATCAAACGCTAACCCAAAATATTGGTTTCATTTGCCAGTCTGTTTTTAATCAACTCAGACTGACAAATGTTATTAATGGTAAGCCTTTCGTTACTGAAAAAAGTTACGAATGAATCCAAGTGTCTTTTCGCACTCTTCGCGGTTACCAATACTAATACGAACACAGTCTTCAATTGGCGAATTACGCAAGATGATGCCCGTGTCCCATGCCGCTTTGAACAACTCATCGCCGTTCGGGAATTTAACCAGCAGGTAGTTACCCCAACCATCAAATACCGTCACTTGAGGCATACCCAACAAACCAGCTTGCAAATACGCTCGGTTAGCACTTAAATCCAGAACTTGGAACTTCGCTCGCGCAAGCCCTTGTTCAGAAAGCGCTTGAACGGCAATGTCAGCAACTGGAATCGGAACCGGGTAAGGCGCAATCACTTTCAACAGTACATCGATAAGCGCTTTGTTCGCCAGCGTAAAGCCACAACGTAAACCCGCCAGAGCAAAAGCTTTCGACAAGGTACGCAGAATCGCAAGGTTCGGATATTGCTCAAGCAAGTCGACCGTTGACGCTTCTGGACAAAAATCGATATACGCTTCATCCATCACCACAATCGCTTTGTCTTGCGTCATTTCAAGCAGTTTGATGATGTCTTTGCGATCAACCAAGTTACCCGTTGGATTGTTTGGGCTACAAACAAACACTACTTTCACGTTGTCTAGTTGAGCTTCAATAGCAGGAAGATCCAATTGCCATTCAGCCGTCAAAGGCACAACCTTGCGCTCAACACCAATCGTCTCGGCACTGATAGCATACATACCGTAAGTCGGAGGGCAGTACAGAATCGAGTCTTCGTTCGGCTCGCAGAAAGCTCGAATCAAAAGTTCGATACCTTCGTCAGCGCCACGAGTGGTCAGCGTTTGCTCTGATTTCACGCCTGCATATTGAGCGTAAGCATCGATCAGCTCTTTAGGCTGGCACTCGCTGTAGCGATTAAGACGAGACAAGTTTAGGTTGTACTCGTTATCAAACGGAGACTCGTTAGCGTTTAGCCACACATCTCCGCTGCCACCAATGCGTCTTGCAGACAAGTAAGGTGTAAGAGCCTGAACTTGTTTTCTTGCTAACTTTTCCATGCCCTACCCTTATTTCGCTTTATTTAACTTTTCAATTCGGATGGTCACAGCACGTTTGTGCGCATCCAAACCTTCGGCTTCCGCCATTGTAACTACCGTTGGCGCTAGGCCTTTCAAGCCATCAGCCGTTAACTCTTGTACCGTCATACGCTTAGAGAAATCAGCCAAACCTAGACTTGAATAGGTTTTGGTATAGCCGTAAGTAGGAAGAACGTGATTTGTACCTGATGCGTAGTCACCTGCAGACTCTGGAGACCAGTCACCAAGGAAGATTGAACCTGCATTGTCTAGTAACGGCAGCAATTCACGTGGATTCTTGGTCTGAACAATCAAGTGCTCTGGACCGTAGAAGTTAGAAATCGCAATCGCTTGAGTGATCGATTCAGCAATGATGATTAGGCTTGAAGCCAATGCTTGCTGAGCGATGTTCGCACGAGACAGTTCTTTCAGTTGCTTCTGAACCGCATCGGTTACTTGGTCGGCAATAACTGGCGATGGTGTTACTAATACAACCTGTGAATCTGGGCCATGTTCAGCTTGGCTCAGTAGATCAGCAGCAATGAAGTCAGCATCCGCTGTTTCGTCTGCAATCACCATCACCTCCGATGGGCCTGCCGGCATATCAATCGCAGAACCACGGAAGTCGTTACTCACTTGGCGCTTAGCTTCCGTTACATACGCATTACCAGGACCGAAAATTTTATCTACTTTAGAGACACTCTCCGTACCGTAAGCCATCGCCGCAACAGCTTGACCACCACCTACATTGTAAACCTCATCGATTTTACAAAGATTAGCGACATACAAGATTTCATCCGCGATTGGCGGAGGTGAACAAAGCACAACCTTGCGACAACCCGCGATTTGAGCGGGTACACCTAACATAAGAACCGTTGACGGAAGTGGCGCGCTGCCACCCGGAATATAAAGGCCAACAGTATTAATAGCGCGTGTCACTTGCTCACACACAACGCCTGGCTGTGTTTCAACCTTAATTGGCTGCGGCTTCTGAGCTTCGTGAAACTTAGCAATATTGCTATAAGCTTGCTCTAACGCTTGCTTCATTTCTGGTGTTAAACGAGCACATGCCTCTTCAATCTCAGTCGAGCTGACTCGAATGGATTCTGGAGTCACACGATCGAACTTTCCAGTCAGTTCTTTAAGTGCGGCATCGCCTTCATTTCGTACTTTTGCAATAACATCAGAAACAGTCGCTGTGATGTTTGCACCTTCAGTAATAGCTGGACGCTCTAGTACCGAGTCTTGCTGTGATTCACTTAAAGATTGCCAAACAACGGTTCTCATCGTCACTACCCCATCATTTTTTCGATTGGTAATACTAGAATCGAGCTTGCACCCAACTCTTTCAGCTGTTCCATAGTTTCCCAGAACAAGTTCTCGGTACTTACAAGGTGAACGGCAACTTTGTCTTTGTCTGTTGATAGTGGAAGAACAGTAGGATCTTCAGCGCCAGGCAATAATGCTTTGATTTGCTCTAGCTGAGATGTTGGAGCGTGAAGCATGATGTACTTCGACTCTTTCGCTTGCTGAACACCTTGCATACGAGTCAGTAGCTTTTCAATTAATGCTTCTTTGTCTGCATCAAATTCGCCAGTGCGTTGAATTAACGTTGCTTTAGATTGGAAGATAGCTTCTGCTTCTTTTAGGCCATTCGCTTCTAGCGTAGCGCCTGTAGAAACCAAATCTGCGATAGCGTCTGCTAGGCCTGCGCGAGGCGCAACTTCAACCGAACCCGTTAGCATACAAGCGCTGAATTCAACACCCTGCTCATCCATGTAGGCTTTCAGTAGTTGTGGGTAAGTTGTCGCAATACGTTTGCCTGCTAGATCTTGTGGGCCGTTGTATTCTTCGTCTTTGTTAATCGCGATAGAAAGGCGGCAACCACCGAAGTCTAAACGACGTAGTGTGCGAAACTCTGATGGCTCTTTTAAAGCAACACGGTCTAGGCGAACTTCTTCTAGTTCATTTTCACCGATGAAACCAAGGTCAACCACACCATCCATGATAAGACCTGGGATGTCGTCATCACGAACTAATAACAAGTCGATTGGCATATTTAGTGAATGAACAACTAAACGCTCACCCATGATGTTAAATTTAACACCACATTTTTTAAGTAGATCTTGGCACTCTTTACTTAAGCGACCTTTCTTTTGAATTGCGATTCTTAGGCGTTGTGTCTGCATTGCTGTATCCCTGTGCAAATATTTGAATTTATTGATTATTTAAAAGTGCTAAAACTAAAAAACCCTCGGAAGACTTTGTCGTCCCGAGGGTTTAAATCTAAATTCTTTGACTTAACCTCCGGGAGAATTCTTGCTCCCGGGTATACGTAAATCTCCCCGAAAGACTAGATAGGGTGATGATGGTGATGAATGTTCATTACTAATTTACGCATACTTATCAGCTCTTAGGTTGTTTGCTGTCTTGTCTCCACACTAACTAAGCTGACACCCTTTTTCAACCATTTATTCGAACTTTTTTCACGAAATTTAAAATTAAATTAACGAGCACAAAAAAAGGGAGGCAAACGCCTCCCTTTTCATTATTCAATCAAGTGATGATTAGCTTTTGCACGTCGACATTTTACAACGTGAGAAATAAGCCAATGCAAAACATACTGCCACAAACGTTAGAGACGCTGCCCCGAATGCGATGCCAGTTGATGATGTCATACCTAGAGTGATGAAGCCGATACACGATACGAACGCCACAGACAGCGCATAAGGAAGCTGAGTCGATACGTGGTCAATGTGGTTACAACGAGCACCTGTAGAAGACAGAATCGTTGTGTCTGAGATTGGAGAACAGTGGTCACCAAATACAGAACCAGCAAGAACCGCACTTAACATCGGTAGAATCAGCGCGATGTCAGAAGCTGCAGCCATGTCACCCGCGATAGGAAGCATGATACCGAACGTACCCCAAGATGTACCTGTCGAGAATGCCATTAGGCCAGCAAGAAGGAACAAAATAACCGGTAGCCAGTGGTAATCAATGTTGCCAGTTGCTAGAGATGATAGGTACGAACCTGTTTTCATGTCACCGATGACAGAACCGATAGTCCAAGCGAACACAAGAATCAGGATAGCGCCAAACATAGAGCTAGCACCGATCCACATTGTTCTTGCGATATCAGACATTGGTAGCTTTTGCTTAAACACTGTCGCTAGCGCAACAAGCAGACCTAAAACACCACCGTAAACAAGAGACTTGCCTACATCTGTATTTTCGAACGCACCAAGCAGGTTGAATGCTTGACCGTCAGCAGCCAGCGCTTGGCCACCCGTGTAAAGCATAGCGGCAACTGTTGCTACGATTAACGATACGATTGGCATAACGAGATCAGAAACAGAACCGTTTTCGCTCTCTTGAATATCTAGCTCTTCGTTTAGATCGTGAGCTTGCTTTTGATCGTTGTCGCCTTCAAAGCCACGGCCTTGAGATGCTTCGATCTCATGTTCACGCATCTTACCAACGTCTAGACCGAACCACGCAACGGCAAATACCATTAATAATGCGAACACAGCGTAGAAGTTCATTGGGATAAGACGAACGTAAGCACCCAGTGCAGAATACTCTGTCACACCGTGTGTCACTAGGATGCCACCAATAATAGTGATGATGTAAGCACCCCAGCTAGAAGCCGGCATAATTACACACATTGGAGCAGCGGTAGAATCTAGAATATAAGCTAGCTTAGCGCGAGATACGTAGAAGCGGTCTGTTACAGGACGAGAGATAGCACCTACCGCTAAGCTGTTGAAGTAATCATCGACAAAGATGAATACGCCTAAGAAGGCAGCAAGTAGTTTTGAACCACGTTTGCTCTTCACACGAGACTGTGCCCACTCTGCGAATGCGCGAGTACCACCAGATAGTGTGAGTAATGCAGTTGTCATTCCGAGAATAATTAGGAATGCGATGATGCTCATGTTCCAAGTGTTAATGCCACCATCTTCGATGAAAACACCAGATGCTTTAGTGAACACGTAACTAGCTGCGTTACCTACTGAGTAGTCAGCAAGTAGAATCGCACCCATAAAAATACCAACACCTAAGGAAACCAATACACGGCGGGTAACAATTGCTAGAGTCAATGCAACCAAAGGAGGAAGCAGCGATAAAGGCGATGTTGCAAAATCTATTAAATTCATGATCTTCAAAAACCAGTTTTTTATTTGGCTAGAGATCTACTGCAGACAAACTTGATACGACTTATCAAGCTCATGTTGAACTAAGCGAAAGGGAAGTGAACACTTCACCCAACCCTACAGTAGCGCTCCATAGTTTAAAATTAAGACTATGGCAGTGTTGTACCTATTGAGCACAACCCCAGCAAATTGCTTAGATATACAATTTACTTCGGCAATTAGACCTTTCATTCCCGCTCATTGGCATCACCCCAACGAAAACTACTTTTTATAATTGCACCTCTACGTGCGATAACATTATTAACTGTGTAAACCAGAGTTTAACAACAAATTAACCAAAGCATCGCATCAGGTAGCCGCAATTGTACCCATCAAGAGCAACAATGCAACATATCATTCCGACAAAAATGTCTTTTTGTTAATGAACTAATCAATAAAAAAATAGTCTACATATAACAATTACTCCACCAGTCACATATCGATTTTTAAGATAATCTTAATAATTATTATAAATTCATCAAAAGTGAGTCGTTTCTTTTTCAACTATTCATCTCACTTTTATATTTAAATAACCAATACAAGAAATACTATTTGTTTTATTCCTAGGCTCTGTTTATTATTAGGAGGATTATTTAGTTTACCTTGATGGGAAATATCATGTCTGAATTAACAAAAACACTATTAAATATCCGCAGCCTTCGTGCGTTCTCACGTGAATTAACTCTTGAGCAACTTGAAGAAGCGCTAGACAAGCTGACTATTGTTGTACAAGAGCGTCAAGAGTCTGAAGCTGAAGAACGTGCTGCTAAAGCAGAGCAAGAAGCTAAGCTTTCTGCTATTGCTGAACAAATTGCAAAAGACGGAATTGATGTTGCAGATCTTATTGCTGCACTTTCTGGTGAAGCAAAATCTAAAACAACTAAAGCTAAACGTGCTCCTCGCCCAGCGAAATACAAATACGTAGACGCAAACGGCGACGAGAAAACTTGGACAGGTCAAGGCCGTACGCCTTCAGCTATCCAAGAACAGCTAGATGCTGGTAAATCTCTAGAAGAGTTTGCTCTTTAAGGCATCATGTTTGCTAAGTGAATAATCAATAAAACACTAAGCAATAGAATTAATATTAAGTCGACTAAAGTATTATTTACGGCTTCAATATATTCAGAAACAAAAAAGGCTCCTTTCGGAGCCTTTTTTATATTTCACTATTAGAAATATAAATGAAAAAGATATCTTATCTTTCCCAGTATGCTTCTTCTAGACTATCTTCTCTTTCAGGAAGGCCACGAGACAAGCGAGGAGAGTGCTGAACCAACACTTCATAACTTGCACGGTTTGAATATTTACAAACTTGTGAGAAAGATGAATACGTTAAAAATGCATGTTGGTGTTTGCTAGAATTCGGTACATTTTCTTTATGATATTTATTTGCTGCCATATCATGTAATAAAGCCGACAGCGCCGCATCCCCTGCACCATTGGTATTCTTGATCTTTTCTGGACCACCCATGTAAGGCGCGATATGCGAATAGATTTTCGTTGGGTTGTCACATAACTCTTTATGTGCAGGACGGCTAAACTCATAGCGATTAAATTCTGCAATCGAGCCTGGTAACAACGGCAATGAAGTTTCACGCTTCACCGCGTCTTCAGTATAACCCGCCATGAATAAGCCAACAGGGCCTGCCGTACATAGAACTAAGTCTACCCACTCTAGTGCTTTGTCTGAAGCAGCAAGAGGATCGCTTTCTCCGGTTAAGGCTTCAGCTTCGTCTTCATTCATTGCAACAACAGTGACGTGCTGTTCAAGGAAATCTTTCCAGAACTCTGGATCATCTTGAATAACGAACTTAGTACCAAGAGTTAAAACAACAGGCACATCGTATTTCTTCGCGTATTCGATAGCTTTCATTGTTGCTTCAGGCATAGGGTCACCTGGTTTACAACGAACTAAATACGCCGTTAACACTAAAGCAGAAGCACTTTTGAAAATTTTCTCAGGGATGCTTTCTGGTTTTAATTGGTTCATTTGTCCTTCGCTAATTGCGAAAGTACGTTCACCATCTTCTGTAATTAATGCAAAGCAGCGACCAATTGCGCCATCTACCCCTTGTAAATGGTTCAGATCCATTCTGCTTGATGTATTACATAAATAGCGGTAACCGTAGCTACCAATTTTAATATCTTGGCTCATTACACCCAATAGCGTTGAACGGTCATCCGCAAGTACTGAATAGTTGTGTAATGTATTACCAATAGTGCCACCAGCGTATTCATTGGTAATCAGACACTGTTCTTTTAATTCTTGATACAAGGATTCAGCAGCGTCATCACCAATAACCAGTGAGTGTCCCTTACTTAGGCCATATTTTTCGATTAGCTCAGAACTCACTTTCGCTTCAATATCCACCAAAGTTTGATCAATACCGATAATATGAGTACGTGACATTCTTTTGCTAGTTTGAGCTTGGCTTACTAAAGGATCACGAGCGTGAACCGGAAAATAGTGCTTTGATTTACGTTGTCCAGGGAATTTCATAAGGCTAGTCTAAGTCAAGGGGAAATAGGTGGCGGATTCTACCGCGCTATATTTAACGCGGCAATCTTTCAAACTATAGCAAACGTTTGCGAGGCTATTTTTTTATTCGCCTTCCATAAAGCTTAAGTCAGGTAGCATACCCAAATGCTCGGCGTAACGTTTTTGATTAAACTCAGCGCCGTTTTTCATTACATCAAATACTTCAATAGCCAGTGCACATGCCATAGCCGCAATCGCCTCTTCACGAGGAGTTCCTGTCATCATTAAACGCATCAGCGTCTCTTTCACTTTCACAGGTTGGCCATCTTCAAGTTGGTTTTCGATAATCTCGATCAACTGTTCTTCTTGCATAAACTCATTTTGTTCAGACATTTTTTATCTCAGGTCTTGGATTTCGAGCGACTATGCCACATATAGATCTGACATCCTAGCGAGTCTCCTCGCGTTCATGCGATTCTCTAACGAATTCAGCGCAATATTTGTGCAAATGAAACTGTGATTCCGGTCTCGGATCTGTCGCGGTGTTTCTCTTTCTGTTAGAATCTGCGACCAAGTAATAGTAACGGTGTTTAGACATGTCAGATATCAGCTCTGGAAACAGCGAAAAGAAAGTAATTGTCGGTATGTCCGGCGGTGTAGATTCGTCAGTATCGGCGTATCTTCTTCAGCAACAAGGCTATCAGGTAGAAGGCCTTTTCATGAAAAACTGGGAAGAAGACGATAACGAAGAATACTGCACGGCAGCTGAAGACCTTGCTGATGCTCAAGCGGTATGTGACAAACTAGGTATCCACCTTCACACTATCAACTTTGCAGCAGAGTACTGGGATAATGTATTCGAGTACTTTCTTGAAGAATACAAAGCGGGTCGTACACCGAACCCAGATATCCTTTGTAACAAAGAAATCAAATTCAAAGCATTCTTAGAGTTTGCGGATGAAGTATTAGACGCAGACTACATCGCGATGGGTCACTATGTTCGTCGTACTTTCCCAACACAAGAAGAGCTCGATGCTGGCGTAAAACCAGAAATGCTACGTGGCTTAGACGGCAACAAAGACCAAAGCTATTTCCTATATACGCTAAGTTCAGATCAAGTGGCACGCAGCCTATTCCCAGTTGGTGAATTAGAGAAGCCTGAAGTGCGACGCATTGCTGAAGAGCAAGACTTGATCACAGCGAAGAAAAAAGACTCAACAGGTATCTGCTTTATTGGTGAGCGTAAGTTCACAGAATTCCTTGGCAAATATCTACCGGCTCAACCAGGTAACATCGAGACACCTGAAGGCCAAGTTATTGGTCAACACCAAGGTTTGATGTACCACACGCTAGGTCAACGTAAAGGCCTGCATATCGGTGGCACCAAAGGCGGTGGCGGTAATGAAGACCCATGGTTTGTTGGTGAAAAAGACCTTAAACGTAATGTTCTGATCGCGGTACAAGGTAAAGACCACCCTCTTTTAAAATCAGAAGGTTTGATCGCTTCTCAGCTTCATTGGGTAAATCGCACACCAATTACTGAAGTTATGACATGCACGGTAAAAACACGTTACCGTCAGACTGATATTCCTTGTACAATCATCCCAATTGACGATGATAACATTAAGGTTATCTTCGATGAGCCGCAAATCGCTGTAACGCCAGGCCAGTCGGCTGTGTTCTACCAAGATGAAGTCTGTCTTGGTGGTGGTATCATTGAAAAGCGCATCTAATCGAATCTAATCGAACGAACAACAAACGATAGAAAACAACTAGGAGTTACTACGTGGCTAATACACTTTATGACCGTACTATTGCTTTCGCTGGAATTTGCCAAGCTGTGGCTTTGGTTCAACAAGTAGCGAAAGACGGCCGTTGTGATAAAGATGCCTTCGAAGCTTCACTCAATGCCATTTTAAATACTAACCCAGCGAACACTGTGGGTGTATTTGGCCGTGAGGCGAACCTAAAGCTAGGCCTTGAATGCTTAGTAAAAGGTATCGACAGTACTCCTGCTGGTAGCGACATTACTCGCTACATCATCAGCTTGATGGCGCTTGAACGTAAACTATCTGCTCGTAATGACTCTATGTCACAGCTTGGCGATCGCATTCAAACTGCAGAGCGTCAAACTGAGCACTTCGATCTGTTTGACGAGCAAATGATCAGCAACCTTGCGAGCATCTACTTAGATGTAGTGAGCCCTATTGGCCCTCGTATTCAGGTTTCTGGTACGCCAGCAGTACTTCAACAGACATCGAGCCAGCATAAGGTTCGTGCTCTGCTGCTATCAGGAATTCGAAGCGCTGTGTTATGGCGTCAAATTGGCGGCAAACGTCGCCACCTTATCTTCGGTCGCAAGAAGATGATCGAGCAGGCTCAAATCCTGCTAGCTCGCATGTAATTTATTAGCTCGCGCCTCGTCGCGAGCTTGTTTTTTGTACCAACACAACTCTCACGCAAACGATTGCGCAATATGCGTGACAATTGAGATTGTTACTGGTATAAACCTCTCAAAATTTAGAAAACTCAATTCAGGAGAACACCATGGAACTGTCAGCATTGACTGCTGTTTCACCAGTAGACGGCCGTTACGGAAGCAAGACTGTTGCATTACGCAGCATCTTTAGTGAGTTTGGCCTACTAAAGTACCGCTCTATCGTTGAAGTTCGTTGGTTACAAAAGCTTGCAGCTACAGATGCAATCAAAGAAGTACCAGCGTTCAGTGCAGAAGCTAACCAGTTTCTTGATGAACTAGCAGCTAACTTCAGTGAAGAAGATGCTCTACGTATCAAAGAGATCGAGCGCACGACTAACCACGACGTTAAAGCGGTTGAGTACTTCTTGAAAGAGAAAGTTGCTGGCGTTCCTGAACTTCACGCTGTAAATGAATTTATTCACTTTGCATGTACTTCTGAAGACATCAACAACACCTCTCACGCGCTTATGCTTAAAGAAGCTCGTGACACAGTGATTCTTCCAGAAATCCGTAACGTAATTGATGCTATCAAAGCACTTGCGAACGAGTACCGTGACATTCCATTACTGTCTCGTACACACGGTCAGCCAGCTTCTCCTTCTACGATGGGTAAAGAGATGGCTAACGTTGCGTACCGTATGGAACGTCAATTCAAGCAAATCGAAAACGTTGAGATCCTTGCGAAAATCAACGGTGCTGTAGGTAACTACAACGCACACCTTTCTGCATACCCAGAAGTTAACTGGCACGAATTCAGCGAAGAGTTCATCACTGAATCTCTTGGCGTAAATTGGAACCCATACACAACTCAAATCGAACCTCACGATTACATCGCTGAGCTATTTGATGCGGTTGCGCGTTTCAACACCATCCTTCTAGACTTCGACCGTGACGTTTGGGGCTACATTGCTCTTGGTCACTTCAAACAGAAGACTATTGCTGGCGAAATCGGTTCTTCAACAATGCCGCATAAAGTTAACCCAATTGACTTCGAAAACTCTGAAGGCAACCTTGGTCTAGCTAACGCAGTATTTAGCCACCTAGCACAAAAACTTCCAGTTTCTCGCTGGCAACGTGACCTAACTGACTCTACGGTTCTTCGTAACCTAGGTGTTGGTGTTGGCTACGCTATCATTGCATACACTTCGACTCTGAAAGGTATTAGCAAGCTAGAAGTTAACCGTGCTGCGCTACTTGCTGAACTAGACAAGAACTGGGAAGTATTGGCTGAACCAGTACAAACAGTAATGCGTCGTTACGGCATCGAGAAGCCATACGAGAAGCTAAAAGAGCTAACTCGTGGTAAACGTGTAGATGGCGAAGGCATGCGTGCATTCATCGATGGTCTTGAAATCCCTGAAGACGAGAAAGTACGTCTAAAAGAGATGACGCCAGCGAACTACATCGGTCAAGCAATCGAGCTAACTGACAAGCTGTAAAATTCGAATTTCGAATCACAGAATAGACTAAGGCTTCCCATGTGGAAGCCTTTTTGTTGCGTAGAAAAAATGTCTCGAACAGTAGTCCCTAAGTAAACGACAGTCGTCAATCAAACCTGACTTGTCCTACTCACCTCCCCCATTCAAATACTGCAAGCCACATTAGACAAACATCCTTAAATGCCAAGATCAAAAAAGGCCTCCCGAAGGAAGCCTTTAGAATACATATTGCCGCTTAACGATAGCAGCTTGTGTTAGAAATTACATGTTACGTAAAGACGCAATACGCTTGTCTAGCGGTGGGTGGCTCATTAGAAGCTCTGTTAGAGACTTCTTACCGTTGATACCAAATGCCATCATAGAACCTTCTAGTTGTGGCTCATGGCTCACCTTTAGACGCTCTAGCGCTGCAATCATCTTCTCTTTACCCACTAGGTTCGCTGCACCTGCATCGGCATGGAATTCACGATGACGGCTGTACCACATCGTAATGAAGCTTGCTAAGAAACCAAATACCAATTCCAACACCATAGACACACCGAAGTACACCATCATGTTGCTGCCACCCTCTTCTTCGTTGTCATTCGACGCAACAATGTTGGCGATGAAACGAGATAGGAAGATAACGAACGTGTTCACTACACCTTGCATTAACGTCATGGTCACCATATCACCGTTCGCGATGTGGCTCACTTCATGCGCTAATACTGCTTCAGCTTCATCACGCGTCATGTTGTGCAGCAGGCCTGTTGATACTGCGACCAATGAATCGTCACGCTTAGCACCTGTCGCGAATGCGTTGATGTCAGGCGAGTCGTAGATCGCCACTGTTGGCATACCAATACCAACTTGTTGAGATTGACGGCTTACCGTCTCCATCAACCAATGTTCTGTTTCGTTACGTGGGCTTTCAATTACCATGCCGCCTACTGAGCGTAGCGCCATTTTCTTTGACATCATTAATGAGATGAATGAACCGCCAAAACCAAACACCGCAGCCATTAACAACAAGCCTGAAAGGCTTCCTGGTTGCATACCTGTGACTGCATATACAATATTAAGAACAACACTTAGTACCAATACAACCGCAAGGTTGGTTGCAAGGAACAACATTACTCGCTTCATTACTTATCTCCGCATGAAAGCTGTTTTTATAAAACTTATTGTTATAGACAAGGCAGACAGCAATAGATTCCAACCTTGAAGACTTATACTTACTTATACATATAGTCTTAGATTAAGAAAACAAGGTTAAGCATTAAATTGCAACATTTGATTACGAGATTGTAGATGAGTTAATCACGGTCTATTAGACCTAAGTCGTATGGTGTCGATATAACAATCCGTTTACAGTGACCTCAGATGATTTATTGGCTAGTCCATGTACAAAAAGGGAACGATCATGGTTGAAGGTACTAACACTCAAATGGCTATCGATTTACTGTGCTGTCACCTAGGGATTACTGAAGAAGAAGCAAAAAAGCAGATTGGGATCCTAACACCACAAACGGCACAGACAAAAATCACAGAAACGCAACAAGCATTAATGGGACTGACAAAAGAACATTAATCCCAAACTTGTTCAAAAGACCCGTTTTTACAAACGTATGGTCTAAAGGCTTAAAATAGCAAAAGGGCTGCAATCGCAGCCCTTTTCTTATTTAGTACACAAGGTGAGAATTAAAGCGCAAGCAAAGGCTGCACATCAATGTACTTACCAATGTTCTTAGACTTTGCTCTTGGTACGTAAGGGATTTCACCTAACTTCGGCGCACCTAGCTTGTCTTCAAGCATCGCAATAATATCAGCATAATGTTCAGTGCCTGGATTAATGCGGTTCGCTACCCAACCTACTAGGTTTAGACCATCTGCACGAATCGCTTCAGCAGTTAACAGAGCGTGGCTCAAACAACCCAGCTTAATACCCACAGTTAGGACAACTGGAAGCTGCTCTTTCTTAACCCAACTAGATAAGTATTCGTCATCTGACACGGGGACACGCCAACCACCAGCACCTTCAACTAAAACGATGTCAGAGTTTTGCTTATGCTCTTCTAGCTTCGCTGATAATACCGCTTCATCAACCACGACACCGTCATGCTTAGCTGCGATATGAGGTGATGATGGTAGCAACAATGCATACGGGTTAACGTCTTCGTAAGCAACATCTTGCGTCGCAGCTTCTTGAAGGTGCAATGCATCACTGTTACGTAACCCTTCAGGGTATTGTTCACACCCTGCAGCAACTGGTTTATAACCAATTGTTGATAAATTCTGTGCGGCCAAAGCTTGAAGAATCGCTTTTGAAACCACAGTTTTTCCCACTTCGGTATCCGTACCTGCAATGAATAATGCATCAATCATAATTGAATAACCCCTAAACAAACTTGATATGTTGCTGGTAAGAAACCTTGATGGTTTTTAAACTCTCGATATTCCCGTTCAACAAGCTGCAACATGCGGCGACTTGTTAAACCTTGTGAGCGACCACT
This sequence comes from Vibrio sp. 10N.222.47.A9, assembly GCF_963872585.1. Classification (NCBI taxonomy): domain Bacteria; kingdom Pseudomonadati; phylum Pseudomonadota; class Gammaproteobacteria; order Vibrionales; family Vibrionaceae; genus Vibrio; species Vibrio sp. 10N.222.47.A9. The sequence goes on from NZ_CAWNBB010000021.1 coordinate 102,713, forward strand.
TACGTGATTAGCGCCGATACCTTTAAGGTCGCGCATCAGTTCAAACGCAGTGTCGTACCAAACGGTGATGGTGGACAAGTCTAGTTGATGAGCAGTACAGCTAGATTGCGCTAACGCAATTTTTACCTGATTGATTGTAATAAAATGGTTAACGTGTTGATGTGCGTCAATTTTGGACCATGATTTTTCCAGTTCAAACAGTGACCCATCAAGCAAAGTTGAGAAAATCACACGCCCGCCAACCGCTACAACGCGCTTCATCTCTTTTAAAGGCGAGGATAAATCATCACACCATTGCAACGCTAAGCTTGAAAAAACGATGTCAAAACACCCATCTTCAAACGGCAATTGTTCAGCATCGGCTTGTTGATATAAAGAAACCGATGCACCACAGCGCTGCTCTGCCCTTTCTAACATTCCAACAGAAAGATCAGCACACACCACTTCAGCACCACGCTTTATCATCTGCTCAGAGAAGTAGCCAGTACCACAACCTAAATCGAGCACCTTTAAGCCAGAGAGGTCTCTCGGTAGCTTGTCTAGGAGTCGGTAGCCGACATCGCGCTGGAACTCAGCGTGCTTGTCATACGTTGTCGCTGCTTTACCGAAGGCTTCGGCAATCGCACTCTTATCTTGGCCTACGTAATTATGCACTACTGCTTCTTGTGACATTTACTGAGCCTCTTTCTTTAATTCAAAGCTTGATTCTATGCTTGGTTTGCTTCCAGAGTCGTTGCTTCGCTCTATTGCTTGAAGCAACGAGTCAGTTAACTGAAGAATCTGTTCCTGACTATGGTTCGCCGTTAAGGTAATACGCAAACGAGCAGTCCCAATAGGCACCGTTGGTGGCCTTATTGCCGTTACCCAAACTTGATTGCGCTTTAACTCTTCGGCAATAGATAATGCAGCTTGAGCTTCGCCAATAACGAACGGCTTGATTGGGGTCTGAGTATCAATAAAGCCTTTCACGCCACTCATCTGCTCAGCATAAAGGGCGCCAAGTTCTGTCAACTTCTCTCGACGCCATTCTTGCGTCTGAATCATCTGACACGCATGAGACAAAGCCACCGCTTGTGAAGGGGGCATCGCTGTCGAATACACATGATGACGAGCAAACTGAGTTAAGTAGTCACCCACCTCTGACGAACAAAGAATCGCAGCACCAGAAAGGCCAAATGCTTTACCAAAGGTCACCACCAAGATATCAGGTGAGATTTGTGCCGCACTGCAGCTCCCAGCCCCTTTATCACCTAATACGCCAATACCGTGGGCATCATCAACCGCCAACCAACTGTCGTATTGATGAGTCAGGTTAGATATCTGGTTAAGAGGCGCTTTGTCGCCATCCATGCTAAACACACCTTCAGTCACGACTAACGATTGTGGAGAGCGACTTAGTAAAGACTCGAGGTGCTGCGTATCGTTGTGCTTGAAACGTTTCATTGTCGCAGGAGAAAGCATCCCCGCTTCCATCAAAGAGGCGTGGTTAAGCTTATCTTGCAGTAGAGAATCGTCTTTCTCGAGCAGAGAAAACAACAAGGCTTGATTAGCACTGAAACCAGAACTAAAGAGAATGGCACGTTCAAAGCCAAGCCATTCACACAGCTGAGCCTCTAAATTTCGATGAGCAGGACTAAAGCCCGTGACCAATGGCGATGCTGCACTGCCAGCACCATATTGGGAAAGTCCGGTTTGCCATGCATCGACCAGTTCAGGATCGTTTGCCAAGCCTAAATAGTCATTACTCGAAAAGTTAATGAAGCGAGAACCTTCACTATTAAGCAAAGGGCTATTGCTGTTTTCGAGTACCTTAAGTTGACGAGTTAAACCTTGCTCACGGCGATGAGCAAGGGCACTTTTGATACGAAGTTTAAACAGTGGCATCGTAGAACATGTCATCTTTCGTTGGACGAGCAGCAACGCGCTCCACCACTTGATCTAACAGTTCGTTTTCTTGAATTTCATCAGGCTTCTGAGCCACTTGTTGGCTGTTGATACCTAACTTCTTAAACAGCTGCATATCCGTGTCTTCATCTGGGTTTGGTGTAGTCAGTAACTTACAACCGTAGAAGATAGAGTTCGCGCCAGCCATGAAACACATCGCTTGCATCTGTTCATTCATATTCTCACGACCCGCTGATAGACGAACCGCAGACATTGGCATCATGATACGAGCAATGGCAATCAGTTTGATAAAATCGAAAGACTCAACATCGTCGACGTTTTCCATCGGTGTGCCTTTCACTTTTACGAGCATGTTGATTGGCACACTTTCAGGGTGTACAGGAAGGTTAGCAAGTTCAACAAGTAAGCCGGCACGGTCATTGGTGCTTTCACCCATACCAATAATACCACCAGAGCAGATCTTCATACCGGCATCACGCACGTGAGATAAGGTATCTAAACGATCTTGGTAAGTACGAGTAGTAATGATGCTGCCGTAAAACTCAGGAGACGTATCAAGGTTATGGTTGTAGTAATCCAAACCCGCATCCGCTAACTCACCCGCTTGATCGGGCGTTAACATGCCCAGTGTCATACAGGTTTCCAAACCCATGCCTTTCACACCTTTGATCATGTCTGTAAGGTGAGGCATATCGCGCTCTTTCGGGTTTTTCCATGCAGCGCCCATACAAAAGCGAGTTGAGCCCGCATTCTTAGCTTTTAGCGCAGCATCCAAAACACGCTCGACTTCCATTAAGCGTTCTTTGTCGACATCCGTTCGGTAGTGAGCACTTTGAGGGCAGTACTTACAATCTTCAGGACAAGCACCCGTCTTTATCGATAGAAGCGTACTCACTTGCACGTGGTTGTGCTCTTGGTACCGTCTATGAACGACTTGAGCTTCAAACATTAAATCCATAAACGGTTTTTCAAGCAGTGCTGTTACTTCAGCAACTGTCCAGTCATGACGAACTTCCACGTGTCGATCCTTTTTTATTATTTGATGTTGCATCTCTATTAATAGAGATTGCATTTATGCTTGGCTAGTCTACCGACAAGCTTTAGACTGTCAACACATTGATAATATCAAAAGTTTACATCTGGTTATTTTTTAACCACGTCAAGAATGGAAGTTACTATGGATCTCGCCTTTGACCGCCAGCATATCTGGCATCCTTACACATCAACGTTAACACCTCTGACCTGCTACCCAGTCACCAACGCAGACGGTGTTTACCTAGAATTAGAAGGCGGAAAACGAATTATTGATGGTATGTCATCTTGGTGGTCAACCATCCACGGCTACAATCATCCAAAGCTCAATGCTGCGGCTCACAGCCAAATCGATAAGGTTTCACACGTTATGTTTGGCGGTATCACCCACCAGCCCGCTATCGATTTATGTAAGAAACTGCTGAATTTAACGCCAAGTAATCTAGAGCACGTATTCTTGGCCGATTCAGGTTCAGTGGCTGTGGAAGTTAGCCTTAAAATGGCACTGCAGTACTGGCATGCTAAAGGGCAACCGCGTTCAAAGTTCCTAACGCTAAGAGATGGTTACCACGGCGATACCTTCGCAGCAATGTCGGTGACCGATCCAGATAACTCGATGCACAGCCTTTACAAAGGCTTTTTGCCTGAGCACATTTTCGCTGATTCGCCAAAAACTGGCTTTTGGGATGAGTGGAATTCAAGTGACATCAATAGCTTTCGAGAGAAACTCACAACCCATCATGCAGAGGTTGCCGCCGTAATCTTAGAGCCTATCGTTCAAGGCGCTGGCGGCATGCGTATCTACCACCCTGAGTTCCTAAAACAAGTTCGCTTACTGTGTGATGAATTCAACGTATTACTTATTTTGGATGAGATTGCGACCGGGTTTGGCCGAACAGGCAAACTGTTCGCCTGTGAGCATGCCGATGTTCAACCAGATATCTTATGTGTAGGCAAGGCTTTAACTGGCGGCTATATGACGCTGTCAGCGACGCTTGCGAGTAAAGACGTTGCTGACACGGTATGTGGTGGTGAAGCCGGTTGCTTTATGCACGGGCCAACCTTTATGGGCAACCCTTTAGCTTGTGCTGTGGGTGCAGCAAGTTTATCCATCATCGAGCAAGGCCATTGGAAAAATCAGACTCAACAGATTGAGCAACTCTTTTCTGAGTTGCTACCACCGTTGCGAGAGCATGATCTTGTCAAAGACGTTCGTTGGTTAGGCGCTATTGGCGTTGTTGAAACACATACACCTGTCGATATGGAAACCATTCAAGCGCACTTTGTAGAGCAAGGTGTTTGGATCCGCCCGTTTGGTAAGTTGATTTATATGATGCCTCCGTTCATTAGCAAGCCTGAGCACATCGAGAAACTTGTTTCCGCTATTAATTGCGCATTAAAAGATCGCCACTGCTTTAAATAGAAGACAAAGCTATTACCTCTCCTTACTGGTTCATTTGCTATCTGCAATATTGAAGTTAAGGAGAGGTCGGTTCATTATTATCGACAATAGAGAACGACCGCCTTCTAACGAAGTTGGCTGTCTTTACTTGCTCTGCGATTGAACAATGAGTGACGATGTGCAACGTGTTCAAACATGGACTGGCATCCAATACAGAAACGCACGCCTTTAATCGCTAGCCGTCTCTTTTCTGATATTTCATCACCGCACTCGTCACAATAATGCAAGCTTTCCCCACTTTGAATGCTCCCTCTTACACGAGAGATTTCATCATCAATGGTATTTTGAATTTGCTGACTGACGCTATCGTCACCTGCCCATCCTACGGCCATAAGTCCTCCTCTGTATTTGCATGAGAAAATTTGTACCTACCGCGGTAAGAGCGCATTATAACCATTTCTGAGTGATGTAATAATAACCAAAATTAGAGAAACACTATTACAAATGAGTAATGAAACTGGCCCTCGACTTACTGCTTTCCGGTGTAACAGATAATAAAAAACCCAGCCGATTGACTGGGTTTTCGTATAACAGTTTTACTGATTAACCAATGTGCGTTACGCCGCCCATGTATGGTTGAAGTACTGTTGGGATAACAATACGGCCATCTGCTTCTTGGTTGTTCTCAAGAATAGCAACCATAGTACGACCAACAGCAAGACCAGAACCGTTTAGTGTGTGTACAAGTTCAGGTTTCTTCTCGCCTTTACGACGGAAACGAGCTTGCATACGACGCGCTTGGAAATCCCACATGTTTGAACAAGAAGAGATTTCACGGTAAGTCTCTTGTGCTGGAACCCATACTTCTAAGTCGTAAGTTTTCGCAGAACCGAAGCCCATGTCACCTGTACATAGAATCACTTTACGGTAAGGAAGCTCTAGAAGTTGAAGTACTTTCTCAGCATGACCTGTTAGCTCTTCAAGCGCTGCCATTGAGTCTTCTGGCTTAGTGATTTGTACTAGCTCAACTTTGTCGAATTGGTGCATACGGATAAGACCACGAGTGTCACGACCGTAAGAACCCGCTTCAGAACGGAAACATGGCGTGTGAGCTGTCATCTTAAGTGGCAGTTCAGCTTCATCAGTAATCGTGTCACGAACCATGTTCGTTACCGGTACTTCTGCCGTAGGGATAAGCGATAGAGTCTTAAGAGGTACGTCACTTACTTGTTCAGTTAGCGGGCTTGTGTGGAACAAGTCTTCGCCGAACTTAGGAAGTTGACCAGTACCGTATAGGCTATCGTGGTTCACTAGGTACGGTACGTACATTTCTGTGTAGCCGTGCTCATCAGTGTGAAGGTCCAGCATGAACTGAGCAATAGCACGGTGTAGACGTGCAAATTTGCCTTTCATCACGATGAAACGAGAACCTGAGATTTTAACTGCGCTAGCAAAATCAAGACCGCCAGACATTTCGCCAAGATCTACGTGATCTTTCACTTCGAAGTCGTAAGTCTTAGGTTGACCCCAACGAGAAACTTCTACGTTGTCGTCTTCATCTTTACCATCTGGCACTTCTGCATCAGGTAGGTTAGGAATTGACATGGTGATCGTTTCTAGCTCAGATTGAAGCTCAGCCAATGTTACTTTAGCTTGGTCTAGTTCTGCGCCTAAGTTGCCTACTTCAGCAAGGATACGCTCAGCTTCTTCATGGTCGCCTTTTGCTTTCGCTTGACCAATGGACTTCGATCGAGAGTTACGTAACGCTTGCAGCTCTTCAGTTTTCATCTGAAGGGACTTACGTTTTTCTTCAAGTTCACGAATTGTCTCTACATCAAGGGTGAAGCCTCGACGTGCTAATTTTGCCGCTGTTTCATCCAGCTCAGCTCGAAGTAATTTAGAATCCAGCATTGCTAATCCTATGCTTTAGTTATTTGAATATTCAGTAGATTGCTACTGAATCACTGCTAAACCCCTAAAACTGGTGCTATTTCGACCAATTTCAAACGATTTAATTGAATTTTTATGACTGGGTAACGATATCCAAAAAAGACTACTTTTCATAGCGTTTTTGTGGGCTTTTTGCGTCCAAATCCGCCAGATAATCTAGCTTCTCGCCAATTTTAGTCTCTAAGCCTCGTTTTGTTGGGAAATAGTATTGCTTCTCTCCCATTTCAGGGGGCAAATACTTTTCGCCAGCTGCGTAGGCACCAGGTTCGTCATGAGCATAACGGTATTCTTGCCCGTAGCCCATGTCCTTCATCAAAGTTGTGGGTGCATTTCGTAAATGATGAGGAACTTCATACTCAGGCAGATTGTGTGCATCCGTTAACGCTTGCTTCCAAGCGGTGTAAACGGCGTTACTCTTTGGCGCACACGCGAGATAAACAACCGCCTGTGCAATAGCACGCTCACCTTCGGCAGGACCAATTCGAGTGAAGCAGTCCCAAGCGGACATTGCGACCTGCATTGCTCTTGGGTCAGCATTACCGATATCTTCAGAAGCTATCGCTAGCAAGCGTCTTACGATATACAAAGGGTCACAACCCGCAGCAATCATTCTTGCTGACCAATACAACGCCGCATCAGGGTTTGAACCGCGAATCGATTTGTGAACAGCGGAGATCAAGTCGTACCAAATATCGCCCTTATTATCAAAGCGAGCGACTTTCTCCCCTGCTACCTCAGCCAGCAACTGTAACGTTATCGCTTTCTCGCCTTTGTCGTTGTCTTCCGCCATGTCATACAGCAGCTCAAGATAGTTGAGCGACATACGTGCGTCACCGTTGACCAGTTCAGCGAGGCGATCTAAGACGTTATCAGCAAAATCAGCCGTTACATCACCCAGACCGCGCTGTTTATCTTCAATAGCTTGGCGAATAACGAGAGAAATATCATCGGTATGAAGCGAAGTCAGCTTGTAAACACGCGCACGTGACAACAAAGCGTTGTTCAGTTCAAAGGATGGGTTTTCTGTGGTCGCGCCAATAAAGGTCACGGTGCCATCTTCAATGTGTGGCAAAAAGGCATCTTGCTGACTTTTGTTAAAGCGATGGACTTCGTCCACAAACAGAATCGTTCTGCGCCCTGCTTGTTTGTTTTCACGCGCTTTTTCAATCGCGATACGAATGTCTTTAACACCCGAGGTTACCGCTGATACGCGCTCAACTTCAGCATTCGCATAGTTTGCTGCCACTTCCGCCAGCGTGGTTTTACCGGTGCCAGGAGGCCCCCATAAAATCATCGAGTGAATATGGCCCGCTTCCAATGCTCTGCGAAGTGGTTTACCTGGGCCTAATATATGCTGCTGACCGATGTACTGTTCGACAGTTTCAGGTCTCATACGAGCAGCAAGGGGACGAAAATCTTCGTCCCCTGCAAAATCTAAGCTGTAATTACTCAATTGCAATCTCTTGATTCGTTGATGGCATCTGTGCCTATCGACGTACTACCAAATGATCTGCTTCATTAGATCAGTTTCTTTGGTCGTCGACCTCGACACCTTCCGGTGCCACAAAAGTAAAGCGGTCTGCTGCAGGTTTACCCAAGTCAACATTGCTAAAGGTAAACTCACCTTTCTGACCGTCTTGTTCAATCACGTTAAAGCCCTGAACAATGCCCTTTTCAGTGATCTTAATCTGGAAGTCGCCCTGATTAGAATCCACAGCTGTCGGCGTTAGCGTAAATTGGTTACCCGTTTGCGCGACATTGTAGTTGTCCCAATCGCTTTCTTGATTACGAGTCAGCAAGACAAAAGGTGTTTGTGATGTTGCTTGCTCTTGCCAGTAAATACTAACCTGCTCAATGAACGGGCTGTAGTACCACAAGCTTTGACCATCAGATACCAACACGTTTTCATCAGGGAAAGTCGTTTCCCAACGGAATAAGCTTGGGCGTGCAATCTCAACCGTGCCCTCGCCTTCCATAACAACATCACCATCAGGGCTAGTCACGACTTGTTTAAAGTCGGCGCTAAAACCTGCATTCAATGACAAGCGGCTACTCAGTTCTTCTTTCGGAGAAGCCAATACTGAAAAGCTCATAAATAAAAGTGCGAATACTTTTTTCATCAATAATCCTGTTAGAACATACGTCGGTCATATTTTCGATTTGACCGACTGAATAGTTATGAGTTCCGAGCGGAACTAATCTTTTGGTGGCGCTGGTGCTAGGACTTCACGGTTACCGTTATGGCCCGGAGCACTCACAATGCCTTGAGCTTCAAGCTGCTCAACAATTCGTGCCGCACGGTTATAGCCAATCTTGAATCGACGTTGTACGCCAGAAACTGAACCACGACGTGAATGGACAACGTGTTCTACCACTTGATCAAACAGTGGATCGACTTCTTCATCGCCTTCCATCTTCTCACCCGGTAACAGTGTTTCCGGGGTTTGGTCGCCGTTCGTAATCTCTTCAATATAGTTTGGCTTACCGCGTGCTTTCCAGTTGTTCACTACCGCGTGTACATCATCATCAGATGCAAACGCACCGTGTACACGAGTTGTGTGGCTTGAACCCGGTGGTAAGTACAACATATCACCCATACCCAATAATGATTCTGCACCACCTTGGTCAAGAATAGTTCTTGAATCCGTTTTGGTTGATACCGTAAAGGCAACACGTGTTGGGATGTTTGCTTTAATAAGACCAGTAATAACATCCACCGAAGGACGTTGAGTGGCTAAGATCAAGTGAACACCAGCCGCACGCGCTTTCTGCGCCAAACGTGCAATCAGTTCTTCAACTTTCTTACCGACTACCATGATTAAATCAGCGAATTCATCGACGACAACCACAATATAAGGCAGTTTTTCCAACAATGGAGCTTCAGGGTCCATGCTGTCGCCCGGTTTCCACAGTGGGTCATGAATTGGGTGACCCGCTTCCGCGGCCATCTTCAATTTGTCGTTGTAGCCTTTGATGTTACGAACACCGAGAGCCGACATCAGTTTGTAACGACGTTCCATTTCACCTACACACCAACGAAGGGCGTTAGACGCATCTTTCATGTCAGTCACAACTTCAGACAATAGATGTGGAATACCTTCATAGATAGACAATTCCAACATTTTCGGGTCGATCATGATGAAACGAACTTCTTCAGGCGATGCCTTGTAAAGCATACTCAAGATCATCACGTTCACACCCACAGATTTACCAGAACCGGTTGTACCTGCAACCAGAACATGTGGCATCTTCGATAGGTCAGCAATAACTGCTTCACCAGCAATATCTTGCCCTAGAACAACGGTCGTTGGTGACTTCGCTTCTTGGAACTGAGGGCTGCCCACCACATCGGAGAAGAATACGGTTTGACGGCTCATGTTCGGCAATTCCAAACCAACATAAGGTTTACCCGGTATTACCTCGACGACACGTACTGCCAATGCAGAAAGCGAACGAGCTAAGTCCATAGAAAGGCCAGAAATACGGCTTACTTTGACGCCAGGAGCCAGATCGAGTTCGAATCGAGTGATGACAGGACCTGGGAAAATATCAACCACATCAGCTTTAATCTTGTAGTCCGCTAGCTTCGATTCAACAAGACGAGCGATCGCCTCTAGTGCATCGCGGTCAATAAAGGTTTCACGTTTTTCAGGGTGGAACAACAACTCAAGCGTTGGCAATGGTTCGGCCGGTTTCGGTAAGTTAACATCTTGCTGTACCAGGAACGGGTTTTGTGTCGCCGCCATGTTCGCTTGTGCCTCAGAGACAAGGCTTTGGAAGGCTGCAACATCTTGATCTTGGTGAAGAGGCTCTTCTTCTGTTACCTGTTCCCAAGGAAGATCAACCGTTGGCTCTTGAGTTTGTTCGTTTGATTGCTCAAATTCTGAATTATTTTGTTGGTTAACTAAAGACTCAGATTGCTCTGCATTATCTTCTTCAGTCGATACAGACTCGAACTCTGTAGACTGTTCATAACTTTGTTCTTCAGCCACATCAAACGGTGATGCTTGTACTGAGAAATCGTCTTCGCTTGGTTCTTCTGGTTCACCCATTGGCGAAGCGTATAACGATTCAGGTTGAACATCTTCCGTATCGAATTCACTCTCAACTTCTGGAGTGCGATCAACTTCTGAAGTGCTATCGACTGCTGACTCAGCACTTTCAAGGCCAATGTCAGTAGGGACAACTTCTGGTTGGTCGTTCTGCATGTATTGTTGGTACGCAGCCTGAGATTCGTGAGCATCCGTCTGATCTTGCTCAGCAAGATCATCTTCATACATAGCGGCATTTTCTAGCTGCTCTATCGTCGCATTCAACTGCTTCGAGCGCTCAATACCTTCTTCGAAAGGTTCTTCTGGCGCGTGGTAAACAGGAGCGACAGAGATAGGTTGCTCTGGTTGAATTTCAGGTTGAACTTGCGGTGCCTCATAAGTAGAAACCTCTGACTTAGCTGGAGCCTCTACTGGCATATGAATATTGTAATGACGCTTCGACGTTGCACTGTTGTCCAACGCATTTACGCCAGTGTCTGAAGAGTCGTTGGTCGCAGAGAAGCTCATCGCAGGGTCGAGCTGATCTTGTTCTGCTTCTTTATACCCTTCTATAGCCTTACCTTCGATAAGATTGTCTTCTAACGCAGGGACATCACGGAAAGTCGGCTTTTGATGACGTTCTGTTAGAGAATCTCTGTCTGTCGATTCTTTCAATTCAGGCTCAAGTAGCTCTTGATCTTGGCCACGCGCCTTATTAACAGCAGATGTAAAAAATTTAATGGCACATTCGCCTAGCCATTCCACAATACTTAACCAAGAAATTCCAGTTAATAGCGTCAAGCCAGCTCCCCATAAGAAAAGAAGAACTAGCGTACTACCGAGAACATTTAACGTGGGAAGCGCAAGGCTTGTTAGTACATCACCCACGACGCCACCTGACGAAAAGTACCAAATGTCGTCAAAGTTGATATCGGCTAGACCGCAACTAGTAAGAATAAGGACAGTAAGGCCAAGTAAGCGAGTACCCCACAGCATGAAATCGATCTGCTCGTCTTCATTACGTTTACGGAATAATACCCACGCAGCAACCGTTACCAAGATAGGTAAAGGGTAAGCCAGAGAACCAAACACAAAGAAAAGCGTATCCGCCAACCATGCACCTAAGTAGCCACCCGCATTTTGAATGTCACCACCCCACGCCGTTTGCGACCATGATGGGTCTGCAGGACTAAAAGTTAATAACGCAACGGCAAGTAGAATAGAGAAGAGAACACCCATAATCAGGCTGCACTCTTTTAGACGTTGAGAACCATTCAAACGAGGAGACTGAGGCTCTTCACTCGTTTTAATGATTGTTTCTACTTTATTACTGCTCTGCTTGAACATAAACCAACTTAATAATTAAACGGAATAAAACATCTCGAGCGACCAAAGCCGCCCGTTTCAATGAAACTACTGTTGATTTAACCATATCAAACAGAAAAACCCAATTCCAGAAAGCAAGAAAGCGGAACAAATGTCCGCTTTCTTTCATTTCACCAATTGTGACTAACGAGTTTTAATCACAAGTTGATTGGTTTGTTTCACTTCTTCCATTACAACGTAAGTTCGAGTGTCGTTTACGCCCGGTAGACGAAGTAACGTATCACCCAGTAGCTTACGGTAAGCACCCATATCCGATACACGTGTTTTTAGAAGATAGTCAAAATCACCCGACACTAAATGACACTCTTGGATGTCATCCAGTTTCTGCACAGCGGTGTTGAATTGTTCGAACACATCTGGAGCACCACGGTTCAACGTAATTTCAACAAACACTAAAAGTGAAGCATCAAGATACTGTGGGTTCAGCAACGCTGTGTACCCAGTAATGTAACCTTGACGTTCTAAACGACGAACACGCTCAAGACATGGAGTTGGAGAAAGTCCTACTCGTTTTGAGAGTTCAACGTTTGAGATACGACCGTCTTTTTGCAACTCATTAAGAATGTTGCGGTCAATACGATCTAGTTCCTTGGACGGCTTCTTATAATTGTCTGCCATTTTTTATTCCACCTTATTACTTCCTTGCAAAAAAATATACTACAACTTTTTAATATTCGGTATCAAATTCTATCTGAACCTATCTATACTAGATATTAATTCGACAGAATTACCCTACACATAGATAAAACAACCATAATATAATGAGGAGTCAGGATGATCATTGGCGTACCGAAGGAAATCAAGAACCACGAATACCGCGTTGGTATGACCCCAGCTAGCGTGAGAGAACTAATCTCACATAGCCACCAAGTTTTTGTTGAAACCAATGCCGGTACTGGTATCGGTTTTTCAGACGATGATTACATCGCTGTAGGCGCATCCATTCTTCCTACTGCTGCTGACGTTTTCGCGAAAGCAGAGATGATTGTAAAGGTTAAAGAACCTCAAGCTGTCGAGCGAGCTATGCTTCGTGAAGGGCAAATATTATTTACCTATTTACACCTTGCACCAGATTTTCCACAAACGGAAGAGCTAATCAAGAGCAAAGCTGTCTGCGTAGCCTATGAGACTGTAACAGATAATATGGGTCGCTTGCCACTATTAGCACCAATGTCTGAAGTCGCTGGTCGCATGTCTATTCAAGCAGGTGCACAAACACTAGAAAAATCTAACGGTGGTTGTGGTCTTCTTCTTGGCGGCGTTCCTGGTGTTGAACCAGCGAAAGTTGTAGTTGTTGGCGGCGGTGTTGTGGGTGCTAACGCAGCACGTATGGCTGTTGGCCTTCGCGCAGACGTAACCATTCTTGATCGCAACGTAGATACGCTTCGTCGTCTTGATGAAGAATTCCAAGGTCGCGCAAAAGTGGTTTATTCTACTGAAGACGCTATTGAGAAGCATGTTCTAGAAGCAGACCTAGTGATTGGTGCAGTACTAATCCCAGGCGCAGCCGCTCCTAAACTGGTTACAAAAGATCACATCGCTAAGATGAAGCCAGGTTCAGCAGTTGTTGATGTTGCAATCGACCAAGGTGGTTGTTTTGAAACTTCACATGCAACGACTCACGCCGATCCAACTTACATTGTTGATGACGTAGTTCACTACTGTGTTGCTAACATGCCAGGTGCCGTTGCTCGTACTTCTACTTACGCACTAAACAATGCAACACTTCCTTACATTGTTAAGCTAGCGAACAAAGGCTACCGCGAAGCACTTCTATCTGATGAAGGCTTCCTAGAAGGTCTTAACGTTATTCACGGTAAAGTAACTTGCAAAGAAGTTGCAGAGAGCTTTGACCTTGAATACGTAGATCCAGCTGAAGCAATCGCAATGTTTAACTAATGCTGTAATAGCTAACTGAGCGCAATAATCTTCTCGTTGAAGCGTTCAGTTAACTCATACACATTAAACAAAAAGCCAGTACGACATTATGTCGCGCTGGCTTTTTTACATTTATAGCTTTGTCTTGTATTCATAGCTTCATTTTTCATTTATGAGTTTAGCTCGTAAAACACGCAACAGTTCTGTCTACTGATAACGCTCAACTTTAACCCCATGAATCAATAGATTTCTTGGCGTAATACTACGTTCACAGAACTCTTCAATCAAAGCTTCATAGCCTTGTTCTTGCAGATAGATGGCACGATCTAAGGCCAACCATATCTCTAATGGTCGTCTAAAGACTTGTTGTACTAAGCTCAACCTCTCCATTTCCCAGAAAAGCGCCTCGCCTTGGGCTAAGTAGAAATCAAAATCGACGTCTGAACCAAGCGATACTTTTTTAACTTCAGATGCCCAGCGGCAGAATGATTCAAAACCCTTAGATAACTCTGACTTTTTAATGCTTGGCACTGGAATGTATTCGTCGATATGACGTTCAGCTTTGAGCAGTTTGCTGAAGCCCAAACGATAACTCATCTCTAGTTGGCGATGTCTCTTTACTCTTTCACCACCAGTGACGGTTTCTTGAAGCGGGATTCTTAAGTCGCTTTTGCTCAACGTTAGTGCTGAACCTTTGGCCACGGTAGACATAGCTTGATACACATCGCCTCGAATAAGGTGATAGCAACAAGGGGAAATTGTTACCGCCGATAGCCCATGTGAAACAGACTTTTTCACCAGTTCAACATGCAGATCACCACAAGCATGGAGCGCAACAGCGTGTTGATCAGAGTTAAATACGCCATCTGCTTCCTCTGAAAACGCGTCACCTTGGACAAAGTGCATTTCTAATTTCTGGTCGTCTGCTACCTTTTGTCCGCTTTCACATAACGATTGTTGCCATTCAAAGCTAGTGACCTTTTGATCTGATTGTTGAGATAAAATTCGGCCCAGAAAACCTTTGCCAGAACACCACTCTAGCCACTCTTTACCATGATGGTGTTCAAGTGCAGCCTCTCCCATCGCCACGATTTGTTGCAGCTTTCTGCCGGGAATACCATCAGCAGTACCACGTGGGAGGTCTAATCCAACCAAAGCCGTGTTATCAAACTGGATATTTTGGTTAGCAGCATCTAATCGAGGAAGGAAGCGAGTCAGTTCCTCGACCAAAAGCTGAGGCTGCTCTTTTAACGTTTGAATGCGCTCAATACTCAAACCTTCTAACCAATCGACAAGTGGACGATTCACATCTTTCCATGGTTGATGGTGAGTTTGGCATAGATGAAAAGGCTCCGAACGCCAATAGACTTGGTGCTCTAACAAGAATGAGTCGAGTATTGTAAATCGTGAATGCATGCTTCCCCCTATAATGCGAGGATTGTAGGGGTAAGAGGCCAAAATGGAAAGGAAGGATACAAATCGAGGCTATAGGGACAGGCTATCAGTAAATAATACCAGTCACGGAAAGTCAGTGAACAGAAGTAGCACAGGTAAAGGATTGAGAACAAGGCAGCTCTGTTCGGCAAGTCGTTTCGATAAGTACTTATTCTGCAATCAAAAGTTCTAACAACGTCATCGAGCGTTTTAACAAGCTAGAGTGACCCGTTATTTACTACTATTGGTATAAACCAAAACCGAGTTCAAATGAAAACGGCCTGTAAACAGGCCGAATAGGTATCGAATTAAAGACTGTGCCCCTTAGCGAACAGGCAGGTCGATGTCTTTAAACATCTCTTCGATTTCTTCATTCGATTTCAAAGAAATAGCTTGTTCAACCACAGGACGAGTTAAGTGCGGTGCAAAACGCTCCATAAAATCAAACATGTAAGAACGCAGGAAAGTGCCTTTTCTAAAGCCAATGCTTGTGGTGCTCGCACCAAATAGGTGGCTCGCATCAATAGCAACCAAATCTGTATCTTGTTCGTGGTCAATCGCCATACTTGCGATTACACCAACTCCGATCCCCATACGAACATAAGTTTTAATTACGTCTGCATCCGTCGCGGTAAAAACAACTCGCGGTGTTAATCCTACTTTGTTGAATGCAGTATCAAGCTCAGAACGGCCAGTAAAACCAAATACATAAGTCACGAGAGAATAAGCAGCAAGATCTTCAATCGAGATAGTTCGTTTTTGCGCAAGAGGATGATCTTTAGTTACGACGATTGAACGGTTCCAGTGATAACAAGGCAGCATAATTGCATCTTGATAAAGGTGCAGCGCTTCCGTTGCAATCGCAAAGTTCGCAGTCCCTTTAGCGACCGCTTCTGACATCTGGCTTGGTGTACCTTGGTGCATGTGAAGCGACACTTTTGGATAACGTGCCGTGAAACCTTTAATCACATCAGGGAGCGCATAACGAGCTTGAGTATGAGTGGTTGAAATATTCAATGTGCCCATCTCAGGATGAGTGTGCTCACCCGCGACTGCTTTAATACTCTCTACACGTGCCAAAATCTCTTGAGAGATACGAATGATATCCTCACCGGCTTGTGTAACCTGAGTTAAATGCTTACCGCTACGTTCAAAAATCTGAATGCCTAGCTCGTCTTCAAGTAACCTAACTTGCTTACTAATGCCGGGCTGAGATGTATACAAACTCTCTGCTGTCGCTGAAACATTTAGGTTATGGTTTAGAACCTCAACAATGTACTTCAGTTGCTGTAACTTCATATCTAACCTCGTAATCCTTTACTCATTTCTGCGCTAACTTATTTGCAAATAGAGCTTTATAGTCTCGTGTAATATAATTAATAGTTATAACGCTTCGAGAACCAAAATGACAGAAATAATGAGTTTTTCTAGCTTAACAAACAAAAACATCACTAACGCTTTGCAACCCACACCTCATTCTCATACATTAGTTGGTAAGTTTTGATTGCCGATTGTGCTCAACAAGAGATAATCAGAAATTGCAATTTACGAGTGCCGATACACAATGGAATCGTGTATCCTCTCAAGTTAGCTATAGAAAACAACAAGCAGACACAAATATATGAATATTGGTTTAATAATCGCCTTAGTCGCCGTTCTTTTGGTGTTGGTTTTAGGCTACAACATCATGCTTCAATACAAAGTTAAGGTAGAAACAGCGAAGAAACAGGAAGCTTCTCGTTATCTAACCATTATTGACGGAACAGAAGAGTTGATTGGTAATGCTCACCACATGCCGTTTAGCCAAGATCTTCTTATATGCTTAAACAATCGAATTCTTGATGCGTTAGAAAACATGTATCAGCTCGATCCCAAAAACAAGCAGCTTGCCCAACGCATTGAAAGCGTAAAACAACAAATCACTCAGCTTAAAGAGAACTACCAAGGTGGTGAAAGTACTACCTTCCGCGTTCCGAGCAGTGACAAACAAGCGATCATGATGCTGAAGCTAGTTAAGCGCCTACGTGATACGGTCCGTAACGAGCACAATAAAGGCCGCTTCGAGACTCAAGCTTATGTGGTTGAAAACGCTCGTTTAGAGACGATTCAAATTCGCATCAACATCGAAAATGTTATCAAGCGTGCAAACGACTCGATTTCTCGCGGACAGCCAGGCACAGCAATTCAGTTACTGCGTAAAGGTATCGACGCATTAGCAACTAAGAACGATTCATACTCTACTCAAGCGAAAGAAAAGCTTCAGCAGATGCTTAACGATCTAGATCAGAAGCGCCAAGATAAAAACGCGCAAGATTTACAACAGATCGAATCTAAAGAGCGTGACGAAGACATGGACGCCCTCTTCGGTCAGAAGAAGAAATGGTAACTGTCTAACGCAATACTTAAAGGCCGCTTATTTACATTAAATTAGCGGCCTTTTTTGTACCTGTTGAATTTCCTTTCTCTGTATAGGGAGATCTCTTGAGCTGTGATAAAATCCCGCATTATCAACAAACTTGCCCTGACCATGTATCAAGAATTATTAGCTCCAATCCACTCTTTTCTTAAAGCTGAAACGCCAGATTCATGGATCGATGAAGCCAAAAAGCCTGAAAACCTTCACATCATTCTACGCGATCACATGCTTTGTGAGCTTAAGGCGGCACAGAGTGCTTTGTTCCTTATCCGCAAGTACGCAGTTGATAAAGAAAGCGCAAAGCAACTGAATGAATGGATTTTGCCCTACGAGCAATTTGCTTACCGTCGTGTCGGAGACTTAGAGTCTCTGCGTGGTAAAAGCAACGTATCAAAGCAAATTACAGCGAAAGAAGGCTGCAATTACGGCGCTGACCTGATCGATAAAATGGTATTGCTGATCAAAGAAGAGCTGCATCATTTCTACCAAGTCATGGAATTGATGGTAAAGAAAGGCGTCACTTACCAACCGATTGAAGCGGGTCGCTACGCTAAGGGTTTAATCAAGCAAGTCAAAACTTACGAACCCGATGCTCTAGTTGATAAGCTCATCATCGGTGCGTTTATCGAAGCTCGCTCTTGTGAGCGTTTCGCTAAATTAGCTCCATTCTTGGAAGAAGATATGGAGAAGTTTTACGTGTCTCTGCTTCGCTCAGAGGCTCGACATTACCAAGATTACCTTGAGTTAGCAGAGCAGATCGCAGGGAAAGATATCTCAGAGCGTATTGCTCATTTCGCGCAAGTAGAAGCGGATCTTATCACTTCAGAAGACAGCGATTTTAAGTTCCATAGCGGCGCTCCGGTTTAGGCTAGGCAAGATAACTCAAGTCCAGACCAATTCAATGCCTCGTACACAAATGAAAAGGCCAGCAATTTGCTGGCCTTCCTTCTTATTCGAATAGCTTTCTGATGCAAACTTAAGCTAGCGTACCGTTGATCTCTGCAAGTACAGCGGCAGGATCTATCGCTTGAGTGATAGGGCGACCGATAACAAGGTAGTCAGAACCTGACTCAATCGCTTTAGAAGGCGTCATAATTCTCTTCTGGTCACCAACATCAGCACCTACAGGACGAATACCAGGAGTTACTAGCTTGAATTCTTGGCCAAGTGCACCTTTAAGCAAAGAAGCCTCTTGTGCCGAACATACAACGCCGTCTAAGCCTGAGTTTTTAGTCAGAGATGCCAAGCGCATCACCTGCTGCTGTGGCTCAAGATCCAAACCAATACCCGCCAAGTCAGATTGCTCCATACTAGTCAGTACTGTCACGCCAATTAGCAACGGACGATCTTTACCATACGGTTCCAAAATTTCGCGAGACGCCGTCATCATGCGCTCACCGCCACTAGCATGTACGTTCACCATCCAAACGCCTAGTTCCGCGGCAGCTCGCACAGCTTTTGAACATGTGTTCGGGATGTCGTGGAATTTGAGATCCAAAAATACTGAGAAACCACGTTTATGCAATTCACGAACAAATTCAGGACCAAACAAGGTAAACATCTCTTTGCCCACTTTTAGACGGCAAGATGCTGGGTCAATACGATCAACAAAGGCTAACGCATCCGCTTGGTTATCATAATCCAATGCTACAATGATTTTTTGGTCGTTCATTTCATCTCCTAACGCAGTTAACTTTCTACAAAATATTTATACCAATCAGGCCATAAATAACAGTCATAAAAATGCAGCCCGAAAGCTGCAATTAATAATTTGGTCTTAAAATGACCACGAATCTATTCACCATCAAGCCCACGAATAGGCTTGATCGTTCCCCATCCCTTACATGAAGGGCAGTGCCAATACATTGAGTGTGTTGAGAAACCACACTGACGACAACGATAATGAGGCTTAACCTTAAGTTGTTCACCAACCATAGATTGAAGTGTGGTTAAGCTGTCTTTCGCACGACCTTCTTCTGCTTCCGCTAGGTGATAATCGATTAATCGATAAAAACCCTTCATGGTTGGATTTTTGACTAGCTGCTTTGTTAGTAGCTCTTGAGCAGAACCAACATCTTCATGGTGAGCAACCAATTGAGCGAGCATCAGTTCAGCGGACACACCAGCTTTATTCTGAATACAGGCTTTAAGGAACTCGACTAATTGAGCCTCTTGCCCAAGCTTGTGGTAACACTCAGCAAGGGTTGGCAACACCTCACTAATAAAGTCGATATCTTGCTCGAGTACCGATTCCAAACAATCGATTGTCTTTTGGTAGTCTTCGTTCGCTAAGTGGAACTTGCCTAGAGCGATGCTAGCACGGACACATTTAGGGTCTTCAGAAAGTGCCTTTTTGAAATGCTGAAGCGCTTTAGAACGATTACCATCGGCTTGCTCTTGCATCGCAAGTTCACACCAGAAATGTGCAACTGTCGCACGCATCTTCATTTTCTTCTTACCGAGCTTAACTAGGATATTTCCGTAATGAATAGCCTTGTTCCACTCTCGAGTTTGCTGATAAATAGCAACCAACTGCTGTAGAGCACCCTCTTTGTGATCGGGTTCTTCTACAAGCTGTTCAAAGATTTTTTCGGCGCGATCAAGAAAGCCAGAGACCATATAATCTTTAGCTAATTGTTGTAGTGCGAGGTTTTTCTGATCGAGAGTAAGCCCCGAACGAGAGATAAGATTTTGGTGAATACGAATAGCACGGTCGACTTCGCCTCTTGAGCGGAACAAGTTGCCCAAAGCTAAGTGAGTATCGATGGTTTCATTGTCGACTTGAAGGAGTTCAATGAAGTGATCAACCGCTTTGTCAGACTGATCTGACAGTAATAGGTTCAAACCCGTCACGTATTGACGGGAAATCTGGTGTGATTGTTTCTGTTTTTCTTGCTGAGCATTACGATTACCCATATACCAACCGTAAGCGGCGGCAATAGGTAAGAGCAAGAACAGTAACTCTAACATCAAATAAGACCTTTAAGCTTTGGTATCAGCAGCTACCTGCTTTGATTGCTTATTGAGTTGTTTCTTCAAACGATGAATTCTCAGTTGAGATCGCATGTGCATATTGCCGAAGACTAACCAAGCAAGACCAAAACCTGAAACGAAGACAACACCTAATAAGCTTGATAGGTGGAAGTCACCTTGCGCTAGCAGATAGTTGAAATTCACACTTGTTTGGTTTTGAGAGCCTAAAGCCAGTGCAATTAGGAAAAGTGCGATAACGGCGACTATTTTTATAATTTTCATAGTTCATCACTCATTGGTTAGTTAGCTGTACGATTATGCAGGAAAATTACTAATCAGACCACCATATTATGGTCATAAAAAAGCGGCATACATTATAGTATGCCGCTTTTCTTAATTCCGATAAGTAGTCTACAGTCCTGAGTTTACTCGTTCGCGTAGCTCTTTACCTGGTTTAAAGTGAGGAACGTATTTGCCTTCCAACTCAACCTTGTCACCAGTTTTAGGATTACGTCCAACACGAGGTTCACGGTAATGCAGAGAAAAACTGCCAAATCCGCGAATTTCGATTCGATCACCACTTTCTAGTGTTGAAGCCATGTGCTCTAAAATGTCTTTTACAGCGTCTTCAATTTCTTTTGCAGAAAGGTGCGTTTGCTCAGCGCACAGTCTTTCAATCAATTCAGACTTAGTCATAGTTACCCTCGTTGGTTTTCTTTTTAGAAATTATAGACCTATCGGAAAAATAAGCAAAAAAAAAGGAGCCTTACGGCTCCTTTCTTGGCTATATAGCTATAATTCTCTTAACGAGAAGCTATTATTCGCCTTTAGCAGCTTTGAATGCGTCTGCCATTGCGTTACCGAACGCGCCTTCATCAGACTTGTTCAGTGAAGCCATTGCTTCTTGCTCATCAGCTTCATCTTTAGCTTTGATAGATAGGTTGATTACGCGGTTCTTACGGTCTACACCAGTGAACTTCGCTTCAACGCTGTCGCCAACGCTTAGGATTAGAGATGCATCTTCGATACGGTCACGAGAAACTTCAGAAGCGCGTAGGTAACCCTCAACGCCTTCGATTAGCTCGATAGTAGCGCCTTTCGCGTCAACTGCAGTTACAGTACCGTTTACAAGAACACCTTTCTTGTTGTCAGCAACGTATGCGTTGAACGGGTCGTTTTCCATTTGCTTAACGCCAAGAGAAATACGCTCACGCTCTGCATCTACTGCTAGAACAACAGCAGAGATTTCGTCGCCTTTCTTGTATTCACGTACAGCTTCTTCGCCGGCAGCGTTCCAAGAAATGTCAGATAGGTGTACAAGACCGTCGATACCGCCTTCTAGACCGATGAAGATACCAAAGTCAGTGATAGATTTGATCTTACCAGTAACTTTGTCGCCCTTAGCTTGCATTTCTGCAAATGACTGCCATGGGTTAGCTTTACACTGTTTCAGACCTAGAGAGATACGACGACGTTCTTCGTCGATATCAAGAACCATAACCTCAACTTCGTCGCCAACATTAACAACTTTAGAAGGGTGGATGTTCTTGTTAGTCCAATCCATTTCAGAAACGTGTACTAGACCTTCAACGCCTTCTTCGATTTCAACGAAGCAGCCGTAGTCAGTTAGGTTTGTAACACGACCAGAAAGCTTGTGACCTTCAGGGTAACGCTTAGCGATTGCTACCCATGGATCTTCGCCTAGTTGCTTAAGACCTAGTGAAACACGAGTGCGCTCACGATCGAACTTAAGAACTTTAACTAGGATTTCGTCACCAACGTTAACGATCTCTGATGGGTGCTTAACGCGCTTCCAAGCCATATCTGTGATATGTAGAAGACCGTCAACACCGCCAAGGTCAACGAATGCACCGTAGTCAGTAAGGTTCTTAACGATACCTTTAACTTCAGTACCTTCTTGTAGAGTTTCAAGAAGTTCGTCACGCTCAACACTGTTTTCAGATTCGATAACAGCACGACGAGAAACAACAACGTTGTTACGCTTCTGGTCTAGCTTGATTACTTTGAACTCTAGCTCTTTGTTTTCTAGGTGAGCAGTGTCACGGATAGGACGTACGTCTACTAGAGAACCTGGAAGGAAAGCACGGATACCGTTAAGTTCAACAGTGAAACCGCCTTTAACTTTACCGTTGATGATACCAACAACAGTTTCAGCTTCTTCACAAGCTTTCTCAAGTACGATCCAAGCTTCGTGACGCTTAGCTTTCTCACGAGAAAGTTGAGTTTCACCGAAACCATCTTCAACAGCGTCTAGAGCTACGTCTACTTCAGCACCAACTTCAACTTCAAGTTCGCCAGCAGCGTTCTTGAATTGTTCAGCAGGGATAGCAGATTCAGACTTAAGACCAGCATCTACAAGAACGAAACCGTTCTCGATAGCTACTACAGTACCTTTAACGATGCTGCCTTGTTGGAATTCAGTTTCAGATAGAAACTCTTCAAAGAGTTGAGCAAAAGATTCAGTCATTATTTAATCTTCAATAATTAAACGTCCATGGGTATCCTACCGCATGGGGTTGATAAATTCGCCGGTCATCATCCTTGCGACCAACGTTCGTACTAGCTCGGCGAAATTACCCAGCCAGTTTCGATTCAATATAGTGTAGTGCTTTTTCTACTACCTGCTCAATATTCATTGAGGTGGAATCAAGCACTAGAGCATCCTCTGCAGGGCGAAGTGGCGCCACTGGGCGATTACGATCTCGGTCGTCTCGCTCTTGGATCTCGCTCAAAAGGTCGTCAAATTTAACATCTAACCCCTTCTGTTGCAACTGTTTAAGGCGGCGACTCGCACGCTCTTCAGCACTTGCATCTAAAAATATTTTCGCTTCAGCTTCAGGGAACACAACCGTTCCCATGTCACGGCCATCAGCAACCAAACCAGGTGCCGCGCTGAATGCACGTTGACGACGAAGCAGAGCTTCACGAACGCGAGGTAAAGCGGCCACTTTTGAAGCTGCCATGCCGGTTTCTTCTTTGCGAAGTTCACCAGACACATCTTCACCTTCTAGGATAACCTTAACTAAGTCGCCTTCAGCAATAAACTGCACGTCTAAGTGTGTCGCAAGCGGTACTAAAGCATCTTCTGATTCAGTATTCACACCATGGTGAATTGCCGCTAAAGCCAATACGCGATAAATCGCGCCTGAATCTAGAAGGTGAAAGCCTAGCTTATCTGCTAGCAACATACACAGGGTACCTTTACCTGCACCACTTGGTCCATCAACCGTAATCACTGGGCTTTGAGAAGGCATCTTTTACTCCACGTTTTGTCGTAAGTTTTATTCTGTACTAGCGATTCGCTACTACTTTATAGGCGGCATATTATAGAGAAAAATTGGAAGTCGAGCGAGGTAAATCTCAGATAATTCCGAGTTGATGATGCATAAACCAATGCAACCAGCCCAATATCCGTTTGCTTAGGTCAATACGCGAGCTTAGATCCATAAGAGACGTTCGCAATTTTCTATAGACATAAAAAAGCCTCACAATAAGCAAGGCTCAGCGGTGTTCTGTAAACAGCTCAAAGAAGCTTAGCCAATAATAGCTCGAACCGCTTCTAGATCTTCAGGCGTATCAACACCAGCAGCTGGCGCCTCTTCTGCAACTGCCACATGAATTTTTTCACCATACCAAAGTACACGTAACTGCTCTAGGCACTCAATACGCTCAAGAGTACTTGGTTCCCAATTGATATAGGTATTGATAAAACCCGCACGGTAAGCGTAGATGCCAATGTGACGAAGCAGTGGAGATTCCGCTGCTGTACCGTTGTTCGCGTAAGCATCGCGATCCCAAGGAATAGTAGCTCGGCTAAAATACAGGGCATACCCATCTTTGTCAGTCACAACTTTTACGGCGTTAGGATTAAACACTTCATCAGCATGAGTAATTTCCACACCGAGTGTTGCCATCGGAGCTGTACTGTTCGCAAGATTGTTAGCAACCTGATTAATGATCGCTGGTGGGATAAGTGGCTCATCACCTTGAACATTCACGATAATATGATCATCAGGAATCTTCATAACTTCAATCACTTCAGCTAGGCGTTCAGTACCTGACTCATGATTCGGTGATGTCATACAAACGGTCGCGCCAAATGCTTTAGCCGCTTTTTCAACTCGAGCGTCGTCGGTAGCGATAATAACGTTATCAGCACCCGCCTTCATTGACTGTTCGTATACCCATTGAATCATCGGCTTTCCACCAATGTCAGCAAGCGGCTTCCCAGGTAAACGGCTCGATTGGTATCTCGCAGGTATAACAACCGTATAAGACATTACTTACCCTCATCCATAGAAACGGTGCGAGCTTCAGGTTCTAAAAGAACAGGGATACCCTCTTTAATTGGGTAAGCAAGGCGATCAATTTTACAAACAAGCTCTTGCTTATCCTTGTCAAAAGTTAGTTTACCTTTACATACAGGGCAAGCAACGATCTCAAGTAGACGGTGATCCATAGTATTCCATAACCTCTTTTATTCTTTTTAAAATTTGCTGTCGCGAATCTTCATCAAACTGCGCAGAAACTGGAAGATACCACCAGTTATCTTGAGCATATTCTTCGCATTTTACAGCGTCTTTTTCTGTCATAATCAGATTCATACCTTTCTTAGCTAAGGCATGAAGTTCATCTTTATCAAAATCTTGATGGTCGGCGAAGCCCTGTGTGAAAACCACATCACCATCAAGATCTTCCAATGTTTTAAAAAAGCGTGGTGGGTGGCCAATACCAGCAAAAGCCACCAACTTCTGTAGTTCTGCTACCGATATTTTCTCACCGGTCTTTAGGTTAACTGCTTGGCTTGGTAGCAAAGACATAGAGAACTCTCGTCCTTGCACTTTACCGCCATTGTTAACCAAAAAGTCTACGTCATCTAAACGAGATATAGGCTCTCTTAACGGGCCTAAAGGAATTAGGCATTCGCTACCAAAGCGTCTAGCACCGTCGATAACCGCAAATTCAATATCACGTTCAAGTGCATAATGCTGAAGGCCATCATCCGTGATGATGACATCAACCCCTTCGTTCAACAAAGCCTTTACCGCGTTTGCACGCACAGGATCGACAGCGACAGGCGCACCGGTTCGCTTTCGAATTAAACGAGGTTCATCGCCAGAGTGTTCAGCAGGCGTGTTTTCATCCAATACTAAGGGGTAGCTTGGCGCTTTTGCCCCATAACCTCGAGAAACCACTCCAGGCTTAAAGCCGTTAGCTTGAAGCACCTCAACTAACCAAATCACAACCGGAGTTTTACCATTGCCACCAGCGGTAATATTACCAACAACAATTACTGGTAAGGGCGGACGGTAGGTCTCTTTTTTACCGGATAGATAGGCGTCACGTCTTTGACCGCTGATCATTTTGAAAAGCAGACTCAATGGCCATAGTAGCGGCCAAAGAAGGTATTTTAACGGATGATTGTTAAACCAAATCTTTTCGATCACAACAAGGCCTAATCTTATCCGCTGAACTGAATTCGGTGGAGTTGTGCATAAGCGCCATCATGCGCGATTAGCTCCGCGTGTGCACCTCTTTCTACAATACGACCATCATCAACTACTAAGATCTCATCGGCTTGTTCGATAGTAGAGAGTCGGTGTGCGATAACCAATACTGTCTTGTCCTTTTGCAGCTCTTCTAACGCAGATTGGATCGCTCTCTCTGATTCAGTATCCAAAGCCGATGTAGCTTCATCAAGAATCAATACTGGAGCCTCTCTTAACAACGCTCTTGCAATAGCGATACGTTGTCTTTGGCCGCCAGATAGGCTTGCCCCATTCTCCCCAACAATCGTATCAATGCCGTTTTCCATGCCTTCGATAAATTCAGTAGCATGAGCAAGCTTAGCCGCGTGTTCGATTTGTTCGCGAGAATATTTAGCTTCTGCTGCGTAAGCAATGTTGTTGGCTACCGTATCGTTAAACAAGTGTACATTTTGAGAAACAAGCGCAAAGTGCTCACGTAGGTTTCTCAATTCATAATCACGAATATCGTGGCCATCAAGTTCGATAGAGCCTGAGTCTACATCATAAAAACGAGTAAACAGGTTCGCAATGGTACTCTTGCCCGAACCTGATCGGCCGACAAGTGCAACGGTCTTGCCCTTCGGTATATTAAAACTGACCTTATCAAGCGCTGGTTTCTCAGCACCTTGGTAAGTAAATGTCACATCTTTTACTTCGACTTCACCCGCTACGGTTTCAGGCTTCAACGTACCTTTATTTTGTTCCGTATCTAGATCCATCAAACCAAATAGGGTCGTACTCGCTGCCATACCGCGTTGGAATTCAGACGTTACATTGGTTAAAGCTTTAAGGGGGCGCAGTAAGCCAAACATCGCGGAGAAAACAACTGTAAACGTACCTGCTGTTAGCTCAGCTTTAATTGAATCAACACTCGCGAGATAAAGAACAACAACAATCGCAATTGAGGCAATCATCTGAATAATTGGGTTAGCGGCAGCTTGAGCCGTTACCAGCTTCATGCTTTGTTGGCGCATCTGGTTGCTAACGGTATCAAAACGGCCTCTTTCTAGCTCTTGACCACCGTAAGTTAGAACCACTTTATGACCTTTCAGCATTTGTTCTGCTGAAGAAGCAACATGTCCCATGCTGGTTTGCATGTTCTTAGAAATTTTTCTGAATCGCTTTGATACAATACTAATTGCCCAAGCAACAAAAGGAGCGACAGCAAATAGAACTAAAGACAACTGCCAGCTATTCCAGAACATCAGCGTCAGCAAGCCAATGATGCTGGCACCTTCACGCACGATACTCACCAAAGCTTTACTGGTCGCAGCAGACACTTGTTCTGAATCGTAAGTAATTCGAGATAGTAGTGCGCCCGTCTGCTCTTTATCAAAGAAAGAAACAGGCATGTGCATAAAGTGGCTAAAGATCTTACGACGAATTTCCATGACCACATTGCCAGAAACCCAACTGAGGCAATAGGTTGAAACAAAACCACTGACGCCACGCACAAACATCATAACAAATATGATAATTGGAAGTGTACGTAGGAAGTCTGACTCAGCGTTACCAAAACCTTCATCAAGCAGAGGCTTCAGTAAAGAAATCATATAGGTATCAGAAACGGCATTTATAATAAGCGCAATAACCGCAACACCAAGGCCGGCCTTATACAGTCGAATATAAGTCCAAAGTCTTTTAAATGTGACCCAGGTAGTTTCATCTGTTTGTGTTGACATAGAATCGCTTAATTTTCTCACAATAATCTATCTATTCTACTCCCTTACGAAGCATCTGCCTATACCACTGCCTGCCTTGTTGTTCTCTAATCGTATGATATTTCCAACCTTCCTTACTGATAGTGATGGTTATTTGTCCGCTTTCTCCGGTATCAAGCCAAGCACTACCCGTTTCATGATAACGTTCAATCACAGATTTGCTGGGCATTCCCCACTGATTACCTTTAGCCAAAGAAGCGATTGCTAACTGAGGTGAAACTGCCTCAATAAACAGCTTAATCGACGACGAATTACTGCCATGATGCGGGACAAGCATCACGTCGCTCTTGAGCCGCTGACCTTCACGAGCAAGTAGCCACTCACTTACCCGTTCAATATCACCAGTTAGCAACATCGAGAACTCAGAATTGGGCTCAAAAATCCTGACCACACACGAATGTGGGTTGTACGCCCTCTTTACTCTTTGAGGTGGCCATAAAACCTCAAACTCTAGACCCTGCCAATTCCACGCCTCGCCAAAAGTACATGTTTGGATATTCGACTGAACTTGAACAGTCGATTGTGTTTGTTGATTGATGTTCTGACTGGCTCTTATCCACTTAGGATTGTAGTTTTCAAGTAACGCCGGATAGCCACCAGCATGGTCAGAATCGAAATGACTCACTATCACACCTTCCACCTCATGAACTCCTCTCTGATTCAAGGTGGGAATCAGCAAGGATTCAACAATCGAACCTCCCTGCCACGCGTTGCCGAGATCGTAAACAACGACCCGATTGTTCTTTTCCAAAACTAAAGACAACCCATGCCCAACATCCAAGATATCGATTGTTAATTTGTTTTGCTGCTTACCGAACTCCCACCACAGTACAAACACTGCAATGACCAATATTGATAGTGTTCGTTTGAGATATCGACTGACGAACCCGAAAAATAAGATGAGGAATACAGACAACGCCATACTGTGATTATCAACTTGAATCCAAAATCGTTCAGAGAAAGGAAGGCTAAATACGAGAGGATCAAGCGACAAGTCGACCAACATCCATAGCTGTTCAGAAAAACCATTGCTTAACGCTGTCAAACTCATCACCTCAGACACTGACTCCAATATTAAGCTAAGTAACATCGCAAGAAACAGCAGCGGGATCGTCACTACTGATACCCAAGGCAAAAGGAGCAAGTTGTAGAGAACAGAGACTAGACTCACCCCTTTGAAAAACAGTATCGAAAAGGGAGCAATAAGAAATGTCAGCATCAGTTGAATCTTGATGAGCTGCAGCACTCGATCGATCAGAGTGGCGTTTGAAGATGATGGCCGACTATTCAAGGCGATATAAATAACGGCACCCAACGCACCAAAGGATAGCCAAAAGCTGCTCGACAATGCTGAAAACGGCCAAATCAGCAGAACCACGCACAGGCTTAAGACGACATACCGAAGCACACTGATATTTTGCCCACGCCACAAGAAATAGCTCGCAATAATACACATCACTAAAGCTCTCAAGGTTGGCAGCGTGAATCCAGCAAACCAACTGTAGAAATAGGCTAAGCCGAGACCGAATATTGTGGGAAACCAAAGAAATGAAGGTGAGAGTAACCTGAATATCTTTCCTACCTGATAGCCGATACCAAAGGCAATTCCAATATGTAGCCCCGAGATAGCCATCAAGTGAATCAAACCACTGCTTTTGAGCAAATCCCAACGCTGAGGATGGATAAGTTCTCGATAACCAAAACTCAAAGCCATAATAAGGTCTTGATTTGCTAACTCACTTAACCTTTCAAGACGGTTTTCAAACCAATGAGACCGCATATTGGTATTGGTGTGAATTCGATATTTGGTATCGGCTCTGTAAGTTGCATTGGCAACCACACCGGTGCTAAACAAATACTTTTCTAGATCAAAGCCTGCTTCATTGAGTTTACCCCACACTGGTTTTATTGAGACTGATAAATAGACATCATCTCCAAGCGTCAACTTAAAAGGAGTAAACAAACGCAATTTTATCAATTGGGGAAAGATTAATTTTTCGCCGCCAATTGATCTGGCTACTATTACGCTTTCAAAACCGTGGCTATTTTCACTAAAAAGGCTAACAACCGAAGCATTTATGGTAGTATTCTGCCCTGATTGGAATAAGCGACTCGTTTGTATTTCAATCGCATTCCCTAGGCAGAGAACTAGTATCAATGCTGTTGCTAGACCTCTTGCACTCCGGAAAACGCTATACTTTGTTGATGCTAGCAGTAACAACAGCATCAATGGTGCCCAAACCCAATGTGGCATCACAGGCCAGAAGCTGGCAGACACAACTGTCGCAGCAAATGAAATCAAGAACCAAGTGTTAAACAAGAGAGTAGCTTCCTCCTATGCCAAGAAAGTTTATCAAACGATTTATGCCTGACCATGAGCTAATCAAACGTCAGAAAGCATTGAAAGTTTTTGGCAATGTTTTGTACAACCCCAACTTATGGTGCCTTAATCGTCGCTCTGCGGCTGGTGCGTTCGCTGTTGGGTTATTCATGGCGTTTGTCCCTTTACCAAGTCAAATGATTATGTCTGCAGGTCTTGCGGTCGCATGTGGTGTTAACCTACCACTGTCTGTCGCATTGGTTTGGATCAGTAATCCTGTGACTATGCCGGTGCTGTTCTACTTTGCTTATAAAGTAGGCGCGTTTGTGATGCACGTGCCGCCTCAAGCCTTTCATTTCGAACTGTCTTGGGATTTCATCTTGGCGCAAATGAGCACCATAGGACCTCCGTTCCTGCTGGGTTGTCTGATTTGTGGTGTGGTTTCTGCAATGGTTGGCTACTTTGGTATTCGCGGGTTATGGCGTTACTCAGTAGTAAGAAGCTGGAAGAAGCGACAAGCAAGGTACTGAACGACCGTTCCTTTTTATTCAATCTATCCTTGTATGCGCTTCTCTTAAAACGCACATAAGTTAAAGTCAGATGAACCACTGAACTCTGCAAGATTGACATGTAACGAAAGTCGTAAAGAACACGAATTGAATTCAATAAAAAAGGATCCCATCAGGGATCCTTTTTTTGTTTATGCCGTTAGTCTATCGCGCAACGTGACGTTTACTTAGCGTATTACTTTGAGCTAAGCACCGAGGCCGGGTTTAGCTTAGCCGCTCGTGAGGCTGGGTACCATGTCGCCAGTAAGCTCAACACAATCGCGGTACCGGAAACCACAACAACATCCGTCATATCAAGTTGTGATGGCAAGAAGTCGACAAAGTAGATATCACCGGACAAGAATTGGTGATCGACCAACGTTTCGAGCCCTTTGATAAGCGTAGTGAGATTAAGCGCCACCAAGACACCTATCGCACTCCCGACTAAGCTGCCTAACACACCCGAGAATACGCCCTGCCAAACAAAGATACGTTTTACAAGGCCGTCTGATGCGCCCATGGTTCTTAAGATCGCGATCTCCGATGCTCTGTCTTTGACTGCCATCATTAAGGTCGAGACAATATTGAAACAAGCAACACCAATAACCAGTACCATCACCAGATACATAATGGTGCGAACCAACTGAATATCTCGATACAAGAAGCCAAATTTCTGTTGCCAGCTTCGTAGATACACGTACACATCAAGCTGGTTACCCACTTCACGCACAATAGAGTTCGCGTTCAGCACATCGGTCACTTTTAAAGAAACCCCGGTTACTGCCTCGCCTAGGTTTGCATAAGCTTGAGCATCGCCAATCGGGATTAGCGCCAAGCTGTGGTCGATCTGGCCATTAAGCGTCAGTAAGCCAACCACTTTCACTCGAACTCGTTTTGGCGCCTGAACTTTCACAGAACCGTTAACCGTTGGAATCATCAAAGTCAGATAGTCACCCACTTTCGCCCCCAACACGTTAGCCACACCAGAACCTAAGATGATTTGTTGTTGCCCTGCTTTAAACTCACTCCAAGCTTGTTTATCGATAAATTTCGATAGGCTTGATACCTGTTGTTCAAGTTGTGGGTCAACACCGCGAACTTCAATTGCTTTGAGTTCTTTGCCCTTTTCAGCAAGCGCGGTAATTTTTACATAGGGTGCTGCAGCTACAACTTTATCATTTTTCACCGACTGCTCAATCACGTGCTCCCAGCGAGTCACCGGTTCATTGACACCCTCGAATTCACCATGTGGAATAACGGAAAGTACACGCGACTCAAGCTCTCGCTCAAAGCCATTCATTGCAGACAAACCGATAATGATCACGGCCACACCAACGGCAATACCAATCGTCGAAGACAAAGAGATGAACGACACCATTTTGTCTCGTTGTTTCGCTCGGCTAAATCGGCCACCTATCAATAGAGATAAAGAAGAAAACACTTAGCTCTCCTCTTTTTCTACGTTGACCAATAAACCATCTTGCATGTGAAGCTGGCGATCCATCTTACCTGCAAGTTCACCATCATGAGTTACTACCAAAAAGGCCGTGTCGTACTCGCGGTTTAGTTCACGCATTAAGTCGTAAATAGAAAGTGCGGTGTTGTGGTCAAGGTTGCCGGTAGGCTCATCCGCCAACACCAAAGCCGGCTTATTCACTAAAGCTCGAGCAATCGCCACACGTTGCCTCTCACCACCAGAAAGCTCTGAAGGTCGGTGGTCAACACGATGACTCAATCCAACTTTATCCAACAGACGTTGCGCCTCTTCTTTTGCTTTAACTGGCTTTTCACCACCAATCAGCAGCGGCATTGCCACATTTTCTAACGCTGAAAAGTCCGAAAGAAGATGATGGAATTGATAAACAAAGCCAAGATGCTGGTTGCGAAGCTTCGCCTGCTTATTTGAGCTCAAAGATGCTAAGTCTTGTCCGAGAAAGCTCACGCTGCCGTCAGACGCATCATCCAATGCCCCTAAAATATGCAATAACGTACTCTTACCGGAACCAGAGGTACCAATGATAGCGACTAGCTCACCCTTATCGATTTCAAAGCTGACTCCCTTGAGAACCTCAGTATCTAACGAGCCTTCACGGTACGTTTTACGGATATCATTACATTGAAGAAAATTACTCATAACGAAGGGCCTCAGCAGGTTTCACAGACGATGCACGATAAGATGGGAATACAGTGGCAATCAAGCTAAGTGCAATAGCCAGAACCACAACAACAGCGATTTGAATTGGGTTAATTAAAATTGGCAACTGTCCACCAAATGAAAACAGAGCGACACCCATCGCCTCTAAAATAGTATTGAGGTTCGAAGCCAAGATCACTCCAAGAATGCCACCAGATAACGCACCGATGACACCGCTACTCGCGCCTTGAACCATAAAGATCCCCATGACTTGACCATCGGTCATACCTTGGGTTTTAAGAATAGCCACTTCAGACTGCTTCTCCATCACCACCATGATAAGTGCCGAAATAATATTGAAAGCTGCAACACCGATGATCAGCCCAAGCATTAAGCCCATCATATTTTTTTCCATTCGAACGGCCTGGAATAGTTCACCACGTTGGTCTCGCCAATCACTCCACAACCAACCTTCAGGTAACGGTTGATTAGACAGTTTCGCCACTTCAAACGGGTCTTCAAAGAACAAGCGCCAGCCTGAAATGGTATCGGATTTATAGCGCATCAAACGCCCAGCATCTTTAATATCTGTCACCATCAGTTGAGCATCAATATCAGATCCTGTATTGAATATGCCGGCTACCGTGAAATTTCGCTGGCTAGGAATACGTCCGAGCGGTGTGTATTGACTGGCACTGGTCACCATTAGGCGAACTTTGTCACCCATAGATACCTTCAAATTTCTCGCCAAGGTATGGCCAAGAAATAGCTGATACTGACCCGCCTTAAGTGAAGACAATCTGCCCGCAATCAAGTGGTTCTGAAGAGGGTCATCTGAATTAGGTTCAATACCGATTAATAGCCCCGCAGATAACTGAGCCGGACTCTGAATCACTGCCTCACTGCGGACAATCGGTTCAACGTGACCATTAAGCGAGATTTGCTCTGCAAAATTAGGCGCTTGGGCAGCAAGAGAGGTGGTGCCACCTTGCTCATAAACCACCGCTTGAGGAAGAACACCAAGAATTCGGTCTTTTAACTGCGCTTCGAATCCATTCATTACCGATAAAACAGTAACCAAAGACAGCACACCAATGGTGATACCTGCCGTCGACATATAAGAAACAAAACGGCTAAAGCGATCACCTGAACGACCTTTCAAATAGCGCAGGCCAACAAACAACGAAATAGGATGAAACATACTTTGAACCATCTAAAGGGGATGCGGGTTAATGTAACGGGTATTGCTGTTACTGTGTAGGGGTTAATTGAAAATATAGAGTGAATTAACTCAATTAGTTAGGCTTGAAAAACAGAACCTTGTCAAATAGCCAACTTTCAAACAACTATTTGAGACTTTCAATTAACTGACCTTGATTACTGCGGCCACATAGCGATAATCAATAGATCACTTCAAGGAACTAACGCATGACAGAACAAGAGTTTTTCACCGTTCATCACAGCCTTACCGCTAATATTGAGCCAATGGACAGTAACTTCGCTTTACCTTCTCAAATTCAATTCGAATCTGAGATCCCTGCCCCTTTTGTTGTGGCAAGTGAGTTTAGCCAATTGGACCTATTAGCCGACAGTGCTCGCAACGAACTGAAAAACAGCGACTTGAAGAATGTCATCAGTTTATTGGATGCACAGAACTCTAAATTAAACCTCTTGTTGAGCTTTATGTTATCGCAACAAGATGATGAACAATTTCGTACCCACACGTATTCATTTGGCGCGAGTCAGTTCTCTTGTTTTTCCAAAACAGATATCGAAGCGGGTCGCTTAGTTAAAGCTAAGCTCTTTATCGAGCACCCAGCCGCCGCTATTTATTGCTACGCAGAAGTCTTCGCTAGCGAACCAAAAGATTCAGGCTTCGAAATCAAATTCAAATACGCTCATCTTCGTGATACTGACCAAGACTTGCTGATCAAAGCTGCGCTTCATCAACAACAAAAGCTCTTACGTCAACGCTCTCTAGAACGAGATAACAAGTAAATAGACATGACAAAACAATCCATTTTTACACTACCTAAGCTCAAAGGTGCCGGTGATAAAAAACACATCGG
Source organism: Vibrio sp. 10N.222.47.A9 (assembly GCF_963872585.1). Lineage (NCBI taxonomy): Bacteria > Pseudomonadati > Pseudomonadota > Gammaproteobacteria > Vibrionales > Vibrionaceae > Vibrio > Vibrio sp. 10N.222.47.A9. Next base: position 137,461 of record NZ_CAWNBB010000021.1, read on the forward strand.
TAACCTAGTTGGTTCATCTCTCGCGCTTGCTATCGCTAGACTTGCGGAGCAGCATAACAGCCATACTTTACTTGCAGTGCCCGATCCTCAAATCGCACTCAAGCTTCAATCAGAAATTGAACAGTTTACGTCACATGAAGTAGCACTATTCCCTGATTGGGAGACTCTGCCATACGACAGCTTCTCACCGCACCAAGAGATCATTTCTGACCGTATCGCTCGCCTTTATGCACTACCAACGTTAAAAGATGGCATCACGATCGTACCGATCAGCACGCTACTACAACGTCAGTCGCCACGTGACTTCTTGTTGCAGCACACCTTAATGGTGAAAACGGGCGACCTGTACTCGTTAGAGAAGCTGCGTCTTCAACTTGAAAAGTCTGGCTATCGTTACGTAGACCAAGTGTTTGGCCCGGGTGAGTATGCGAGCCGAGGTTCAATTCTCGACTTGTTCCCAATGGGCAGCAAAGACCCGTATCGTATCGACTTCTTCGATGACGAGATCGACACCATTCGTACTTTCGATCCTGAAAATCAGCGCTCTATCGAAGACATCTCTGAGATCCGTTTGCTGCCAGCTCACGAGTTCCCAACCTCTGAAAGTGCTATTGAAGATTTCCGCATTCGCTGGCGCCAACAGTTTGATGCGCGCCGTGAACCAGAATCGGTTTATATGCAGGTTTCAAAAGGCACTTGGCCCGCAGGTATTGAATACTGGCAGCCGCTTTTCTTCGACCATACTGAAACCTTGTTTGATTATGTTGCCGATGAAGCGCAAATCCTCGTTCTAGGTGATGTCGAGACTGCGGTAGATTCATTCCTAACAGACGTTTCTCATCGATACGAACAACGCGGTGTTGACCCGTTACGACCACTGCTGAAACCAGAACAACTTTGGCTACAAAAAGACGAACTGTTCGCACATTTCAAACAAAAGCCACAGGTCAATCTGAGCTTAGATTCAATTGAAGAAAAAGCCGGACGAACCAACCTTCCGGTTGTGTCTCTGCCTGATCTCAGCGTTCAACATCAGAATAAAGAACCTTTGTCTAACCTAAGAAAGTTCACTGAAGCCTTCGACGGCAAAGTGGTCTTTTCGGTTGAGTCTGAAGGCCGCCGTGAAGCATTGAGTGAATTGCTTCGAGGCATCAAAGTTCGTCCAAGCGAAGTTGAAAACCTCGACGCGGCGATTAAAGGTAAAGATAAGTTCACCCTGATCCTAGGTTCTGCTGAGCATGGTTTTATCCACGAAGAGCAAAACATCGCCCTTGTCTGTGAAAGCGACCTGTTAGGTGATCGCGTTGTACAACGTCGTAAGAAAGACAAGAAAAGCGTTAACAGCGACACTGTAATTCGTCACTTAGCCGAACTTAAACCAGGTCAACCTGTGGTTCACATTGACCACGGTATTGGTCGCTACATCGGCCTGCAAACACTTGAAGCGGGTGGCATGAAAACCGAATACGTAACGCTTGAGTATCAAAATGATGCCAAGCTCTACGTGCCTGTTGCTTCTTTAAACTTAATCGGCCGCTACTCTGGCGGCGCTGAAGACTCTGCACCACTGCATAAGTTAGGTGGTGAAGCATGGCAAAAAGCTCGTAAGCGCGCCGCAGAGAAAGTTCGTGACGTTGCAGCCGAACTGCTTGATGTTTACGCTAAGCGTGAACTAAAACCTGGCTACAAATTTGTACTCGACCGTGGCCAATACGCGACCTTCAAGTCTGGCTTCCCGTTTGAAGAAACGGATGACCAAGCAATGGCCATCAATGCCGTTATGTCGGATATGTGCCAAGCAAAAGCCATGGATCGCTTAGTGTGTGGTGACGTTGGTTTTGGTAAAACCGAAGTCGCGATGCGCGCGGCATTCGTTTGTACCGACAACAGTAAACAAGTAGCCGTGTTAGTTCCAACCACCCTACTTGCTCAGCAACACTTTGAAAACTTCCGAGACCGTTTCGCGAACCAACCGATACGTGTCGAAGTTCTGTCGCGATTTAAATCAGCTAAAGAACAGAAATTGATCATGCAAGATGTTGCCGACGGTAAGGTCGACATCTTAGTGGGTACTCACAAGCTGCTTTCCAGTGACCTTAAGTTTAAAGACCTTGGCTTGTTAGTCGTCGATGAAGAACACCGCTTCGGTGTGCGCCAAAAAGAGAAAGTGAAGGCGATGCGCGCGGATGTCGATATCCTCACGCTAACCGCGACACCGATTCCGAGAACGTTGAATATGGCAATGAGCGGTATGCGTGACTTATCGATCATCGCCACACCACCCGCACGACGCTTAGCAATAAAGACTTTTGTCCGTGAGAGTGATGACGCGATAGTCAGAGAAGCGGTACTGCGTGAAATCATGCGTGGTGGTCAAGTTTACTTCCTGCACAACCAAGTCGACACGATTGAAAAGACAGCTGAGTCACTACAAAAACTGATTCCAGAAGCGCGTGTCACCGTTGCCCATGGTCAGATGCGAGAGCGAGAGCTAGAACGCATCATGAATGACTTTTATCACCAGCGTTTTAACTTGCTAGTGTGTACCACCATCATCGAAACGGGTATCGACGTACCAACGGCAAATACCATCTTAATGGACAGAGCCGATAACCTTGGTTTAGCGCAACTGCACCAATTGCGTGGGCGTGTGGGTCGATCTCACCACCAAGCTTATGCCTACTTACTAACACCTCCCCCGAAAGCAATGACCAAAGATGCCGTCAAGCGATTAGACGCCATTGCTTCACTTGAAGACTTAGGTGCAGGCTTTACGCTAGCAACCCATGACTTAGAGATTCGTGGTGCAGGTGAACTACTCGGTGATGAACAGAGTGGTCAAATCCAGTCGGTTGGCTTTACGCTTTACATGGAGATGCTTGAACAAGCAGTTGAAGCATTAAAAGAGGGACGAGAGCCATCGCTTGATGACCTACTGCGTGAACAAACTGAAATTGAGATGCGCCTGCCTGCACTGTTGCCTGATGACTACATCCCAGACATCAATACACGTTTGTCTACCTATAAGCGTATTGCGAGTGTGAGTGACACGGACGAATTGGCCGAGTTGAAAGTCGAGCTGATAGATCGCTTCGGCCTTCTACCTGATGCGACCAAGAACTTGTTGTCAGTTTCTGAGCTAAAATTAGCCGCGGCGTCAATCAAAGCGAAGAAAATTGAAGCTCACGATAAAGGTGGATTCTTAGAATTCTACCCAGATGCTGACATAAACCCGGCCTACCTTGTTAAACTGTTGCAATCTCAACCGCAAAAGTTTTCAATGGAAGGACCAACAAAGTTCAAGTTTACGATACCATTGGTCGACAGACGGAAACGAATTCAATTTGTTAGTGATTTATTGGGCGAATTCAGACAGAACTTGCTGCCTTCAGCATAAGACCCAATCCACTTGCACATATAAATTATCCAGCCGATAGATCGGCTGGAAGACGGAGTAAAAATGAAAAGACTGATCCCACTGCTACTATTGTTCGTCTCACTGCCAAGTTTGGCGCAGAGACAATTTGATATAGAAGTGATCATTTTTAAGCGTGCTGTTGATGCAGAAAAAGTGAATGAATCTTGGCCGAACACACAGCCTAAGATTTCACTTGATCGCGTTGGTTCATTTCAAGATACCCAATACCGAGCAAAGAAAGGCGTTCAAATGCTGCCTTACTCGGAATACAAGTTAACGCCTCAGAAAGACAAGCTACGTAAACACGCTGGTTTTGAAGTGCTAATGCATACCGCTTGGCGTCAGGGCGACCAAGGTAAGAGCTCGGCACCTGTATTCCACATTCAAGCAGGTAAAGATTTCTCTAAAGACTTCAACGCTGACGGTTCAGAGAAAGGTGCAGTAACTGCAGCAAATACTGATGGCTTCAAAGAAGAAACCATTGATAAGCCACTTTACGAATTAGACGGCAAGCTGCAAATCTACGTTCAGCATTACCTCTACGCTGAAACAACATTGGATTTAAAAGCGCCGAGCGTTCGTGAAGTGACTCTTCAAGAGCAACAAATCGAGCTAGATTCACCAGTAAGTGGCGCCGAAAGCAATGTTCAAGTGGGCAACCTCACTGAAATCTCTCCGACGGTTGAAGTGGAAGAGTTCCTTAAGAGCTACCGCATGGACCAAAAACGTCGTATGCGCAGTACTGAGACTCACTACCTTGATCACCCGCTTCTTGGTATGGTGATTCAAGTTCGACGTGTGGCGCAGTAAGTTACTTGCCGATTCGGCTATAATTATATAAATAATTCAATCCGCCCTCCTAGTGAGGGCGTTTTATTAAGTGCTATCTATCTTTATTCTGTACTGACTCTCTTTGTTCAGTACTTACACGTTACTTGGTACGTCTTATGAGCCCTGACTTTCAGATCAATACACAAAATCTCAGCCTCAAAATTATTGAAGCCTCAGGCGCTCAAGAATTTTCGCAGCTGGTTAAGTCCTCCCCGAGTTTATTGCCATGGCTCGACTGGTGTCATAGCGAGTTTTCTATCATCGAGGCCGAGAAATTCATTCTGGCGACTCGCTTAAACTGGGTTAAAGCCGAAGCGTTTGGCTTTGGTATCTTCGAGCGAAAAAGCGATAAGTTAGTCGGTATGGTGGCCATTAATGAGCTTTACCACACCTTTAACATGGCAAGTTTAGGTTATTGGGTGGGTGATGAATTTCAAAGAAAAGGGATAGCCAAGGAAGCGATGATTGCCTTATTTGAATTTTGCTTCGCACTGCTCAAGTTAACGCGTTTGGAGATTGTCTGCGATACAGAGAACCTACCCAGCCAAAAGCTGATCGAGAAATGTGGCGCTGAACGTGAAACCATTGCTAAGAATCGCTTTATCTTTAACGGTAAGCCGAAAGATGGCGTGGTTTATTCCGTGCTACCTCCAACCTCTTAATAGCTTTAATAGCTTTAATAGCTTTAATAGCTTTAATAGCTTAATAGAGTAACAATCCGTAATAACACGTAGTCGACATGATCAAAAAAGAGCTCCGAAGAGCTCTTTTTTATTATCAGCGTAATGACCTTAAAAGGCTTGCCTGATTAGTGAAGCTTTAGGTTTGGACGAAGTACACGGTTAATACGACCAACTAACATCATCAGCGATGTTTTAATTAGTCCGTGAAGTGCCATCTGGTGCATACGGTACAAAGAGATGTAAACGATACGAGCAATACGACCCTCAACCATCATCGAACCTTTAGTTAGGTTACCCATTAAACTACCTACCGTAGAAAATCGGCTTAGCGAAACAAGTGAGCCTTTATCTTTGTAGATGTAATCTTTCAGGTCGCGGCCGTTTAACTTAGCAATGATATTGCTAAACGCACAACTTGCCATCTGGTGAGCCGCTTGTGCACGTGGTGGAACGAATGAACCGTCTGCTTGCGTACATTGCGCTAAGTCACCAATAGCAAAGATGTTGTCATCAAGCGTAGTTTGTAGCGTGTTTTTCACAACCAACTGGTTGATACGGTTCGTCTCAAGACCACCGATATCTTTCATGAAATCTGGCGCTTTAATGCCTGCAGCCCAAACCATGATTTGTGCTGGGATTTTCTCACCATCTTTAGTCGTTAGGCCGTCAGCATCAGCTTGTGTAACCATTGTAGTCGTACGCACAGTTACACCAAGCTTCGTAAGCTCAGAGTGTGCTGCACTCGAAATACGAGGAGGTAAGGCTGGAAGAATACGCTCACCCGCTTCAACAAGGTTAACGTTCAGCTTGCTTGAATCTAGATCGCCAAAGCCATAAGTACGAAGCTCTTTAACCGCGTTGTGCAGTTCTGCAGAAAGCTCAACACCTGTCGCGCCAGCACCAACAATAGCAATATCTACTGTGCCTTGGCCGTTCTTAGCGTGAAGCTTTAAGAACTGGTTGTTCATTTCTGTACGGAAACGGTGCGCTTGCTCTGGACTATCAAGGAAAATACAGTTGTCGCGAACACCTGGTGTGTTGAAGTCGTTTGACGTTGAACCTAGCGCCATCACAAGAATATCGTATTCAAGTTCACGGCTTGGCATAAGCAGTTCACCGTGATCATCTTTCAGTTCGCTCAGAGCGATCACTTTACGTTCACGATCGATGTCGTTCAGGCTGCCCATTTGGAAATCGAAGTAATGGTTTTTTGCGTGTGCGCGGTAGCTTAACGCATCAACACCCTCGTCCAATGAACCCGTTGCTACTTCATGAAGTAATGGTTTCCATAGGTGGCTTGCTTTACGGTCTACCAGAGTAATCTGGGCACGCTTTTTACGACCTAAAGTGCGGCCTAGCTTAGTTGCTAGTTCTAAACCACCAGCACCACCGCCTACTACGATAATTTTTGTCACAATGACAATCCTCTACAAAATGAATAAATGGGGTTCGGCTCGATTACTCCAACCGATAAATTCTATGTATCTACTCGGCCTTGAATGCGAAGGCTGTACAAATTGGATTACCGCGAAAAAGAATAACGACAGCTCACCGAGTAGTTAGAGGGGTTACAAGCAACAAACATTGACTTGCCGCTTTGCTCACTTGGATAAAAAGGTGACTACCTGAGAGGTAGAGCACAAATAATGGGCAAATTTTATCACTCGCTCTCAATTTTTCTTGATATTTATCAAAATATTTTGCTTGGGAACATTATATATAGCAAAAAGATGACCGCAACAAAAATCCTTACCCACAATGAGGATTCGCGGCGAATTAGTTAACGTTTGCGCAAACTTATCTATAAATGCTCAAACTCTTCAAAAAAATAACTACAACCATTTGATTAATGTTCGGCTCTTGGGTTCAGATGTAAAAAAAGCAGCACTCAATTGAGTGCTGCTTTTATAAAATAACTGGAATAATTAAGCGTTTTTAAACGCTTTCATTGTCTGCAAGTGCTGAGAGATTTTTTTGAACTTATGACTCTCTTTTTCGTCCCAGATGACATCATAATAATCTTCTAACGCGGCAGCTGTTTTGGTATTGTCGTGAATCTCATCTTCACGAGAAAGCACCACTAAACAGCGACCTTTGTTCTTCATACGATATTGAGCAACACACTTAGTCGCGATATCTTCGTACTCTTCTGGACGGTCAATTCGACCTACCATGTTGTTCTCAGGGTGCAGATTCGGGTTGAACACCACCTGCTTAATACCACATAAAAAACCAATACGTTCAGACCAAAAACCACCTAAGCCTACACCACAAATGATCGGATGCGGGTCATCGGATTGCTCTATCACTTTATGCACTTCTTTTAGCAAATGTTGCATATCGTGTTTTGGATGCAAAGTACTGTAGTTGATGAAACGAACGTCATCATCAATGAATTGCAACTGCAGTATTTTTTCGTGATTGCCCGGGCTAGTTGAGTCGAAACCATGTAGATAAATAATCATTAGTACCTCCTTGTTGAATATTGGTACGTTTTAATTAATCTAACATGAAAAATAAGGTTTTAAAGGGAACACGAACGAAATTATATTTTTCACTTCCTAAACGTGATCCTAGCTACATAAAGTGTGACTCAGCGCCTCTGCTTCACGCAGATAACTTTCATCGCCCCAGAGCTGATGAGCAAGTAAATACCATAGCATCGCCATCATCTGGCTTCTTGGTAACCATGCTTCTACCCCATCGAGCCAAGGCTGAACATCATGGATGCCTCGCAGCTGACAGTACTTGTTAACGGCTTCAGCAACCGGTAACCCTGCAACAGCAATGGTCAGCGTAAGATCAAGTCTAGGGTCTGCTAATGCTGCATATTCCCAATCAATAATCTTAATCCCATCGCTATTTCTCACTAGGTTATAACCACCTAAGTCAAAATGGCACAAAGACAGATCAACATTTGGAACACTCGGTGCTACTCGCCACTCTTGGTAAATTTTAGTGCAGGTTTCAGTCTTATGAATTGCATCAAGTTGAAGCCAGTAATGATCGACTCGTGCTGTGAAACTGAACGGCTGGAGTGGTAATCGCGCGGTATTAACCAAATGCACCGAGATCAGCGTCTTCAACAAGTCATCAAGCTCTAAGCCTTCGTAAAGCGTCCCACCCGCAATCCATTCAACCAATAAGCCTTGCTCATTGACCACTATTGGACTTGGTCCAATACCTAGACGCTCAATTGCGGAAAGCACTTGATACTCTTCATGACGAGAGATAAAGAAGGCTTTGGTGATGGGAGTGATTGGGCGCCAAACATACGCAGTGCCATCGGCTAACACCAACTTCCAACATCGATTAGTCAACCCGCCGGTCAGCGTTTGAGCTCTAACAGGTGGCTCAGAAAAGTAACCATCAAGCGAACTCAAACTGGTATCAAGAAGCTTAGCCTCAGACCAAGAAAAAATTGCCATATTTACTCCCTATAAACGTCTTAACTGCCCTATAAACGTCTTCATTTCCCTACAAAAAAGACACTGACCAAAAGCCAGTGTCTCTTCATAGACAGCACATCATGCACTGCATTGGCGTGTGACCAAGCTATGTGTGGCCAAGCTATGCGCTGCCAAGACTAGACGCTGTCAAAACTGGCTGCGTTTAGTTGGCAAGTAAGCGAAATTAAAGGCCTAGTAGGCTCTTAGATTGTTGCTTACGGATTTCAGTCTCGTCAGCCCATTCAATCAAGCCAGACTCAAGATCCATTAGACGCATCGTCATTTTGTAGTAAACGTCTTCGTCGCTACCGTCTTTCTTAACGATGCTTGATAGGTTGCCGTACAGCATGTATTGAGCACCGACCATTTTACCGAATTGAATTGCTGAGCTTTGGTTTACAAGCTCATCATTGTTTTGGAAGTTCAATTGGTCACGAACAGACTCTACACGGTCCATATCAACGAAACGGAACTTACCAGAATTCAGCATTTTAGTACTGATAGTGTCAGTGATTGACTCAGTATCGATGTGCTCACTTGTCTTGTTCTTGATTCGCTCTACGAACACGATTGGACGTTGCTCACGAGTAATGTAAGACACTGAACCAGACGCCATCATGCTATCGACCATTTCACCCGCAATCGTTTGAAGGTCAGTTGAACCGAAATCGATTGTCGTGGTTTCTACAGCTTGTGCATCACCGTAGCTTACCTTGTTTGAACAACCGCCTAAAATAACCGCTAAACCTAGTAGCGCAATGACACTCTTTTTCATTTTGTTTCCTCAACTTATCACTGAGCGGGGTTACCCACACTCTTAAATTCTTGTATTTACGAATCATTAGACCCGTTTTATCAGACTTACTGCTCTCGGAACTGGACTCTGAACTGAGTTGCTTTCGGGTTTACCGACACTTCCGACAACGAAATACTTTCAAAACCACGAACAATGGCTTGCTTCCAAGGGCCTTGTTTTAGGTTGACCTCAAGCCCTGCATCGTCGTACCAGTAAAAACGATAAAGGATATGTTGATCGCCTTTATAGTTGCTGTTTAAACGAACAATTCCTCGAGTGTGACCGTCAACTTGGTCGGTACGGATATCTTCAACCAACAAACGGCTGCCCAATACCTTGTCACCAAAGAAAACGTTCTGGGTCAGGCTATCAACCCTTACGCCAGCTGTATTATCAGCACAACCAGCCAGAGCCATAACCGCTGCTAAACTCACTAACCACTTTTTCATTACAGCCTCCCTAGCTGTTTATGCCACATTGTTGCATTGTTACCTTGTCGAGAAATCCACACCAAAGTGGTCTGTCCTTCTCGGATATCAAAGTCGTACGTTTTAGCGCCCGCTTCTAGCGTATATTGACCGCTATTTGCTACGAACGTACTGCTCTTAATCTCAGCCGGTAGAGATTGCCAACTGCGAGTGTCTGGTTGTTCAGTGAAAGTATTCCACACATTGAACAAGATATTGCCGACATCGTTGCCTTTGGTCGCTTCTTTACGGATACGGTCTTTAGCTACCACACGTAAAGCCTGACGGATAACAATGCTCGTCATACGTTCTGACAAATCATTCTGAGCCATCGCGTTTACATCCGTGATCAAATGTTCTTGTAACGGTTGCCCACTGATTCGCAAGGCAGAAAAACGCTCCACGTTTTGGCTCGGATAATAGGGCAGTGCCAGAGAGTATATTGCGCCCTGATCGCGACTGTCATAAACAGGTAAATCTAATCGCCAACTGTCCATTGCTTGTACAGCGCTCTGCTCTTGAAGAACAATCACTCGCCCTTCACCTGCACTAAGTTTAGAAGACTGCTTATAGCGTTTTTCTAATGTCGCTAAATCTTGTCGCATCCCTAAACGAGCAGCAGTTGCCATCGTTCTGTCGATGATTTCTTGGTTATCTGGCATCACAGCCAAAGCACGACGATAGTCAACATAGGCACTGTTTAAATCATTTGAAGCTTCATAAAGCAGACCAGACAAGAACATCAGATACGCATTCTGTACTGACTGCAGCTTTTTACCCGCATCAGGGTAATTAGCAAGGATGCTACCCACATTGGCAGACAGGCCTTGCTTCTTCGCATCGCTGGCTGCTTTGTCTAACTCAGCCTCGCGTTGCTTCTTTGCTTGTTCTTGAACTTGGTTGGCGCGACGCATTTCGATCACCGCACCTTCTAAATCGTTTTTCTTGAGATAATTTAAACCGAGATACAGATGAAGAAACCCCAGCTCATAATCGGCTGGCACATACTCGGTAATATTATCATTCACAGCCAACGCACCCACGCTGGTTGCACTGTCTGAAATCGAGATAACGGCTTTTCTTTGCTGCTCAGTTACCGCCTGATCCGCCACTTCAAACGAAGACTTACTCTCTGGGTATTGCTGATCCAGAAGGTTAATTCTACCTCTTTCAAAGTTATCAAGGATGTCACCCGCAGCATAATCTGGTAGCTCTTGTTGAGCCTCTGAATAATCTCCAGATTTAACGGCTTGGTAGATCTCTTTGTTTTGCGCGCTGTAATGACTGAACAAGTTTCCTGCAGACATACTTGCACAGCCCACAGTCAACGCCGATAACAGGGCAATGGAAGCGAATCTAAACTGTTGCTTCACTTATCGTCTCCGTGCATGTTTAAAATGCCAACTTTGTTAGGGTCTGTTGACCTTTCGTGGTTAAATTTTGTTCGAGATAGAATCGTTTTAGGCGCGGCAAGGAGTATGTAGCCTAGTCATTCTAAGTTAATACTTCTTAACAAAGCATAAAACGATTCTAGCCGAACCCTTCGGGCAGTCTTTGTGGTTCATTTCTACTGCGTTATCAGCTTCTCATGTAGGCTAGCTACACTTCAAAGCCTCTGCCTTGTAGAAATTTCCCACAAAGTGCTGCAAAAATCAGCTCGAAAGATCAACAGACCCTAGTCTCATTATCAAAACGAAACGTGTTGTAAAAAGGATCTCAAGCCAGTTGAAACCCTGCTGATTTAGCTTCTGCCTAGGCGATGCCGACATTCAGACAACAGATAGAACTTAAAGTTGGCATACAAACTACAAATTTTCCAACTAACTACTTGTGTTAACCCACTAATGAGTTCGTTTAAACTAGCTCATTAGCTTTCATTAACTTGTTAGCTTTGCATTAGCTCATTAACTTTTTATTAGCTCATTAAGAGGGGACCAAGTGGACGGCCACCAACCAAGTGCATGTGAATATGATAAACCTCTTGGCCACCGTGAGAGTTACAGTTCACGATAAGACGATAGCCATCTTCTGCGATGCCTTCTTCTTTTGCTAACTTGCGAGCCACGGTAAACATGCGCCCCATCATGGCTTCATCTTCGACTTCAACATCATTCGTTGTTGGAATCAGCTTGTTTGGGATGATTAAGATATGGCTTGGCGCGCGAGGGTTGATATCGCGGAATGCCGTTACTAAATCGTCTTGGTATAGTAGATCTGCTGGGATTTCTTTATTGATGATCTTACTAAAAATGGTTTCTTCAGCCATGTTTCTCTCCGATAAAACATTTATTTTTTAATGCTTTGAGTATGCGCTATGCCGCATCAAACCACAATAAATCTGCTTTAAAGCATAATAAAAAACACCGTTCAAATCAAAGAAAACGAGCCTTAGCTCTCAAGAATGACATGTTGGTTATAACTGAGGGCTATTTTTGACGTGTGCGTCATAAAATGCGTAAACGGAGCTCAATAGAATGCTGATAATTTTGTTAGTTTTACTTTGACCTGACATTAGGTCTGCATTTTTATTTAGGGAGAAAGCCATGAAGGGATCTGTGATCAAGCGTATGTACGCTGGTTTCGCACTGATCATCATCATGTTCGCAGTCACGATAACCATCATGATGAACAGCATGAATCAGATACACAGCAATTTTGAGAGTGTCTCAGAAACCTCACTACCACTTGTCGCGCTTTCAAATCAAACAAGTGTTCAATTGCTTTCTGCTGATAAATCATTCAAAGATTACTTAACCACACAAAACGCTGAACGCATGTCTGCAATGCGTACTGAATTTGCTGCGTCACAAAACTCGTTTTCAGAAGTTCTTGGAAGTTTAGAAGCGGCAAGCCAAAACAATGTTTCGCTCACTGAACGCATTGCCCAATTAAGAGCAATGGAAGAACGCTACTTCGCCGAAGCTGATGAAGCGATGAACAACTACGTCGCGATGTTTGAAGCTCAAGAGCAAGTACAGAAAGCATCTCGCGATTTCCAACGCTTACATTCAGAGTTAACTGTCGGCATGAAAGAGTACGTTGCCGACCAAAAAAGCATCTCTGTAAAAGTGATGGCAAAAAGCTACTTCATTAAACTTCAAGATGCTGAAGTGATTACCTCTGATGCGTTAGCCAGTTCTGATGTTGCCTTCGTTCAGAAAGCCGTTAACCAAAACAAAAAGGCCGTTACTCACCTTAACTACGCTTATCGCGGCCTATCCACACAACTGCCAGCACTTAAAAATGTCTTTGATGAATCGGTTCAGAAGTTCACCAAAGACGTTGGTCAAAAAGGCGGTGTGTTGGACAAGCACAACAACTACTTGAAAGCGAAACAAGCTCTGTACATCAACATTGCTAACTTAGCCGTAGAAATAGACCAAGCCATGGCTGTTTTAGACTCATTCAACGTGACTGCGGAAGAGCAACTGAACGCTTCACTTGAAGACGCAAGCAGCATCTACGACAAAGGCCTGTTCAATGCGATTGCAATTGGTATTGTTGTCACCGTATTCGCTGCAGCAATTGGTTACCATATTGCACATAGCGTAAGAGAGCCATTAACTCGCATTCTAGGTACATTAGAAGGCCTAACTGAAGGCGATATGACTCAGCGTATCGATATTCGTTATGACAACGAATTCAGCCGTGTGAGTCGTCACATCAACACCTTAGCCGACAACCTACGCAATATTCTGGTGAAACTGAATGACGCTTCAGACGACTTAACGAAGACCGCAAGCGTAAACCAGAAAACCTCTACAGAGACGCAAGCTCAACTGAACAGCCAACGTGAGCAAACGGCAACTGTCGCGACCGCAATGACAGAAATGTCTCATTCTGTACAAGAAGTGGCGAACAGCGCGCAAAGCTCACTTACCATGGTTCAACAAGTAGAATCGGCTTCTGAGTCTGGTCGTCAGATAATGAACACCAACATCAGTACCATTAACCAGCTCGAGGTTCGCCTTACTGAATCTGTTGGTGCTGTAGGTGAGTTACAACAGATGAGTAGCCAAATTGGCTCAATCCTCGATGTTATCCGTGGTATTGCTGAACAAACCAACCTACTTGCACTCAACGCGGCAATCGAAGCGGCGCGTGCCGGTGAGCAAGGCCGTGGTTTTGCAGTGGTTGCCGATGAAGTACGCGTGCTAGCACAGAAGACCACTCAATCAACGTCTGAAATCGAGACCATGATCAGCAACCTGCAATCAAGCTCGAAAACAGCAAGCAACGTGATTGAAAGTTGCATGAGCGATATGGACATGTCGGTTCAACAAGCTTCAAGTGCAAACAGTGCGATGGAAGAGATCCAAGCCTTGATTCTAGAGATCAGCCACATGAGTACACACATCTCTCAAGCAGCCGCAGAGCAGAGTGAAACTTCTGGTGATATTGCGCGGAATATAGAAGACATCAACCATATCGCAGATAAGAGTTACCAAGCGATGTCTTCAATTGCTGAGGCGAGCCAAAACCTAACAATTCTCGCAAACCAGCAAGGTGATTTGGTTCATCAGTTCAAGCTATAGGTAGCTGAGAAATTGATAGATATTTAGTGAGAATATTGGGACTTCTTACCCAATAGTGATAACTATTTGAACAAGGGCAACTTTTATCAAGGGTTGCCCTTGTTTTTTATGATCTTTGTCATTATATGATTATTAAGGCTTGCTGCTTCCCGTTTTTTCTTTCACCTTTATGAGCGAGCCGCTATTAAGGAATTTATATGGCTGTTCATGTTGGCATTATCGATCAAGATCCCATTCGCTTGATCACCCCACTACTCGATAACCGAACGATCAGCACTCACATCGTGTTCATCGGTGACAAGAATCAAGTCAGTATTTACCAACGCTTAGACAGCGTTTTGCAGAAGCGCGACATTACGAGTGAATTTTTCGAAATTCCAACCCTCGTAAATACATCCGCGATTAAAGAGTCTATCCAAAACCTTGCCGAAGACCTCAAAGCTCGTGGTGAAGAAGTGAAACTCAACGCAAGTTGTGGCCTTCGTCACCGCCTACTTTCTGTCTACGAAGTATTTCGTACTTACCACTGGCCAATCTTTGTTGTTGAACCAAACAGTGACAAGCTGTGCTGGCTTTACCCGAATGGCAAAGAAGACGCACAAGTTCAAGACCGCATCACTATCGACGACTACCTGACTGTGTTCGGCGCTCGTGGTGAATTCAGCGATGTACAGCTGTCTCCGCAACTTGATCAAAAGCTTTATGAGCTGGGTGAACGCTGGGCAAGTAATGCACTAGAACTCGGCCCAGGCCTTGCTACATTGAACTATCTTGCAACGACCTGCCGCAAAGAACAGAGACTTGATGTGGGCTTGTCAGAGAAACAACAAGGTTATCGCGAGCTAAACATGCTGTTGAGCGATTTGGTTGAAGCTAAGATCGCCACTTATGACAATGGTATTTTGACGTTTGCCAATGAAGACGCACGACGCTTCTCAAACGGCGAATGGCTTGAAACATTGGTTCATAGCACAGTTAAGCAGATCCAAGATGACATGCCGACCATTCAAGATCGCTCTTTGAATGTTCAGGTTTATCGTCAACTCGGTGAGCGCGAGGTGCGTAATGAGCTTGATGTTGCTTCTGTAGTGAACAATAAGCTGCACATCATTGAGTGTAAGACCAAAGGCATGCGTGATGATGGCGATGATACCTTGTACAAGCTGGAATCGCTCAGAGACCTTCTGGGTGGCCTACAAGCACGTGCAATGTTAGTGAGTTTCCGCCCTCTTCGTCATAACGACATCACACGAGCAGAAGATCTTGGCCTTGCATTGATTGGCCCTGACGAATTAAAAGATCTTAAAACACACCTAGCGGCATGGTTCACCGCTGCCGGTGGTGATGAAGATTTAGAATGCTAAAAGCCAATAGACTCTTGAGAGCTCAACGCTCTTAAGTAAAGCTAAAAAGGCGAATGACGATTAGGTCACTCGCCTTTTTTGTTCTCCAGCCATTTATCTGTTCCGCTCTATTTCCACCTTTCAACTCTCTATATCTTTAATTTATTTGCCCCATAAAAAATGGCCGCATCATTCGATGCGGCCATTTTTAAATCTTGGAAACAGACTTAAAGCATTTTACGAGCAGCTTCTACAACCACTTTGATTGAACGCGCTTCTGTTACTTTTAGTGTTTCGTGATCAGGCGTCTCTTTTTGAGTACGGTTGATGATTACACCAGCAACACAACCCGCTTTAAGACCAGAACTTGCACACATAGTTAGAAGCGTTGCAGATTCCATTTCGAAGTTTAGAACGCCCATGTCTTGCCATTCTTGCATAGAGCCTTGGAAACGCTTAACAACGCGACCAGAGAACGTGTCGTAACGCTCTTGACCTGGGTAGAACGTATCGCTTGATGCCGTTACGCCCATGTGAACTGTTGCACCTGATTCATCAACTGCCGCTTTCATTGCTGTTGCAACTTCAAAGTCAGCCACTGCTGGGAACTCCATAGGAGCAAAGTGCAGGCTAGCACCGTCTAGACGAACAGAACCTGTAGAAACAATCATGTCACCCACGTTTACGTGTGGTTGGATAGCACCAGTAGTACCAACACGTAGGAAAGTGCGAACACCAAGTTGAGCAAGCTCTTCAACTGCGATAGAAGTAGATGGACCACCGATACCTGTTGAACATACAACAACTGGCTTGCCGTCTAGCTCTGCGCGGTAAAGCGTGTATTCACGGTGACTAGCAAGAAATACAGGATTCTCCATCTCTTCGGCAATTTTTTGCACACGAGCAGGATCACCAGGAATGATCGCAAGAGTAGCACCGTTAAGATCTGCTTCAGTAACACCTAAATGGAAAACAGCTTGAGACATAGTTCGCTCCTTTTGGCTTATTGGGCTTTTTACCCTTATTTAAGCTCATAGTAAATTCGTGGGGTACGAACACACTCTAACCAAGCTCATTACAAAATGAAGTGACGAGCGTCACACCAATGATCGCAACAAGATTTCAAGTTTCACGAAAAACCGATTGGCATCACAAAAATAAGCAATCTACACGCATGTGTTGCATACGAATGAGACAAAAAACGCCTTTAACGTATTACCGCTAAAGGCGCTTTTTATATTAAGCGTTTTTGATATTAGGCACTTTCAAATTGAGAGCGTCCTACATCAGGAACCTGAAACTAATCCGCTTTTGATTTGAATCGAAGCAAACGCAGAGCGTTGAGTGTCACCAAAGCTGTTGCGCCACTATCCGCTAAAACTGCCACCCACAAACCGGTAATACCTAGCAAACTGGTCACTAAGAACACACCTTTCAAACCAAGTGCGAGTGCGACGTTTTGACGAATGTTATTCATAGTCGCTTGCGACAGTTCAATCATCGCTGGCAACTCAGTTAAACGGTTATGAGTCAGTGCTGAATCCGCAGTTTCAAGGGCAACATCCGTACCACCGCCCATTGCGATACCTACATTTGCCGTTTTCATAGCCGGCGCATCGTTGATGCCATCGCCCACCATGGCCACGTGTGACTGCTGAGATAACTGTTCAACGTAAGACACCTTGTCGCTTGGCAATAGGCTTGCTTTATACTGCATACCAATCTTGCTGCTGATCGCTGCCGCGCTTCGCGGGTTATCCCCAGTAAGCATGATAGATTGAATTCCCAAGTCATTAAGTCGTTCAATTGCAAGCTTAGCGTCACTACGTAACGTATCTTGCCAAGCAATCAGACCAATCACAGTCGCAGCTTGCTCTGCTGATTCTTCTTGATCTTTAAGCTCAAGAGCAACCACAACCGTCTTGCCCTCGCCTTCTAATGCCTCAACCTGAGAAACAACATCGGCACCAAGATCGAACGTCACCTTAGAAGGCGATAGAACCTGATACTTAATTCCGTCGACATCACCTTCAACACCACTACCGATCAACGCAGTCTTGTTGTGTGATTCAGGAATCTCAATATTCAGTTCTTTCACTTTAGCAACTAGCGACTGCGCCAATGGGTGGGTAGAACCCACTTCAATTGCTCCAACCACACGCAGCATCGCATCTTGTTGCCAACCCGATAGAGGCTGAATGTCCGTAACCTGAGGCTTACCTTCAGTCAGCGTGCCCGTCTTATCGAAGGCAATAGTTTGAATTTTACCAAGCTGCTCCAGTGCTGCGCCACCTTTAATTAGCGCACCACGTTTCGCCGCTGCAGCTAAACCAGACGTAATCGCGGCTGGAGTTGAGATAACCAACGCACACGGACAAGCAATCAACAATAGCGCTAAACCACGATAGACCCATGTTTCCCATGGCTGTGCGAACAGCAATGGTGGTGTGATGATGACTAAAAGAGCCACCAACATCATTAACGGTGTATACCAGCGACTGAACTTATCGAGGAATCGCTCGAGCGGCGCTTTACGAGATTCTGCTTCTTCAATCAGGTGAAGAATACGGTCGATCGCGTTCTCACCCTGTTTTGAAGTGATGGTAATACGCACCACTTTATCCACGACCACAGCGCCAGCCATGATGCTGTTGCCTTCGATGTGTTCGACAGGAACAGATTCACCGGTTAACGCACTTTCATCGAAGCTTGCAGCGTCGGTAATCAGTTTTCCATCAGCAGGTAAACGAGAGCCCGCCGCCACTTCAATCACATCACCGGGAACCAGTTCACTGACTGCAACTTCAACACGTTCGCCGTTGATAATCTTGGTGGCATTTTCTGGTACCAATGCCATTAGCGCTTGAACGCCACTTCTTGCTCTTGATGAAGCAAACGCTTCTAAGCGCTCACCAATCAAGAACAACAGTAAAACCATCGCCGCTTCCGCGGTTTCGCCCAGGTACAAGGCACCCAGCGCGGCAACACTCATTAGAGTTTCTATTGCGAAAGGTGTACCTGAACGTGCCAACTGAACCGCTTTCTTAGCCACCGGATATAATCCGAGTAGACAGGTTGCGGTGAATAAGCCTTCACTTAATTGAGGATATGTACTTTTCAGAAGCGCAGCGAACAGCATTGCCGCTGCAATCGCGATAATCTGAAGATTAGGTTGGATGTACGCTTGCCAAAAAGTCTCAGGTTGTTGTTTTTCTTTCTTAGAACCGACTTCCGAAAGAGGGAAGCCCGTTTTGATAGAGACCTGTTCAATGGTATCGGCAAGACTTTCATTATCGAATTTAACAACCAGTTTTTCGGTAGCAAAGAGAACCTTCGCTTGAATAACACCGTCAATATTACTGATCGCGTTTTCTATTTTTCTAGCACAAGCTGGGCAGTCCATTCCGGCAACCAGCCAACTTTTGGAAAATTGGGCGTTAAGAGACTCAGTTAAGGGCAGCCGGTCTTCTTCTCCACTGTCTGAACCACAACAATCATCTGCTGCTGCAGAAGCCGTCGTAGAACTACAGCATGATGAAGTACCCGCTGCCGTGATGCTGGAAATTTTAGGACTGGAACAGCTTGCTCCTGCCGCTTGAGGTTGAACGTCCACTTTTGTTGAGCGGCACGCTGCATGTTTTGCGCACATAATGTATCTCCTTAATACTCAAAAGCCTTGAGGTTGTTGCTGGCTAATCACAGCAACCAAACCTTAAGTTCATCAAAAGTATAAACCTTGGAGGCTACTCCAAGGTCAAGAAGAAATTGTCCAAGGCCAAGAAGAAATTTGCAAACCGACCAATCTCGTATTGGAATGCCGGTGTTATTGCGACTTGAACTCTTTACACTCTTCTCTGTTCGCAGATACATCATCAATAAGAACCGCATCGTGTGAACAAAACGGTTGTGTATTCAAGCTCACTATCGATACATCGTCTTCTACAGGATCAACTTGGGTACCTTGCATAAGCTCGGCAATATGATAGCGAAGCACCAAGGTACCGAGTATTCCGAACAAAACATTACCCAAGGCTTGCCCATACAACACACCCAATGCGCCATACCATTGCGAGCCTAAGTAGACGAACGGCAACGTACCAAGAGTGGCTTTACCCAGATTCAGTGCGGTCGAGTAAAGCGGTTTACCGAGGTTATTGAAAGACGTATTGGCAACAAACAACGCGCCATTAAAAGTAAAGGTTAAGGCGACATAAGTACAAAATGCCGCAACAATAATTGCTGCATCACCTTGCAGGCTAAAGCCTTGGATCACATAGTCTTGGACAAAGTACAACAGAATACAGACAGCGATGGTGTATGCCGTAGTAACCAACAATGAGTTGTTGAGCGTTTCTTTTACTCTGTCCATTCGTTCTGCACCAAAGTTTTGCCCAATGATTGGGCCTACAGCGCCGGACAAGGCAAAAATAACCGCAAAACAAACCGGCGTTAGACGACCAATCACGGCAAAGCCCGCGACAAAATCCTCACCGTATTGTGCGATACCCGTTGTCACAATCGCATTGCCGATAGGTGTTGCGGTATTGGTGATAATTGCGGGAAGCGCTATGGCCAATATAGGGCGAATATTAATGCGCCACTGCACCATTGAAGGAGGTGCAACCAAGTGATGACTGCGAATCAGAGGATACAGCGAGAAGAGAAGCACCGAAAAACGGGCAAAAACAGAAGCAATAGCCGCCCCTTCTATATTCCAGCCAAAACCAAAAATAAACAGAGGGTCCAAAATCGCATTAACGATACCGCCCGACAAAGTCGCCCACATCGAACGTTTGGCATCTCCTGCCGCCCTCAAACCCGCTCCGGCCGCCATCGCCAACGCTAAAAATGGCCCACTTGGCAATAAAATCTGTAGGTAAGCTTGAGCACGCTCTGCGGCAACCCCTTTTGCCCCTATAGCGGCTAACAGCTCCGGGATATAAGCAAACATCACCGCGGTAATCGTCAAACTGATGACAAAAGCAGTCAGCATAATACTGGTGGCTAGATTTCGAGCGTGTTCCTGATTCTTTGAACCGATCGCTTTGGAAACTAACGCGCCCATAGCAATGGAAGTACCAATCGAAACGGAGGTAGAGAAAAAAGTCAGCGTGCCTGCAAAACCCACCGCAGCGGCCAATTCGACTTGTCCCAACATACTGATGAACAACATATCGAGTAAATCGACCACGAATAACGCCATCAAACCGACTGAGCCAGCCCCCGACATCACCAAGATGTGGCGCATCGTTGAACCTTCTACAAACTTTGCCGTTTGATTTGACATGAAACCTCCAAAAGCTGGGACACCCACAAGCAAGCTCCCTAAACTAGTGATCCAAATCGAGCGTTCCACAAGCTAGGGAGCGACAAAGAAAGGATCGACCAAGAAAAGCTCTATACAGAAAAAAGGCGCTAGTGCGCCTTTTTTCAATTGAGGGTATTGAGAAAAATAATCGTTCTTAACACGCTACTATACCTGATGTTTGAAGCATTCTTCCAAGTTCTTGCCGATTGCTCTCAAAACATCGGTTCTGGTGATAATACCCACTAGCTTTTTGTTATCGAGTACTGGATAAGCTTTGGGTTTACCCACTTGCATCATATCTGCCAATTCAATGATGGATAAGTCTGGTGATACCGATAGCACCTCTTGGTACATACAATCACCCACAATGTGTGTGTCTTGGCAGAAATAGCTTACCTTCACCAATTTTTCTAATAAATCTTGCTCAGAAAGGAAACCAATAACTTGCTCATTATCATCAATTACTGGACCGCCCATGTGATGGCTGCTCATTACTCTATCTAACGCGAGACTTAACGGCATGTCAGGAGTGAATGTCACAACCTGCGGCGTCATGTAATCTTTCACTTTTATTGAATGCATTGCGTTCTCCCTAAATACTTTTCGTCATGTCTTTTTCTATCTTGTTAACCTAATTGTTGTCTAAAATCTTGATTTTACTAAATGGATTTCAACAATTTTATTGATAGGTAAAACCTACCAAGGCGAGAAAACAAGGTCACAAAAGGCTTGTGAGCATTTTTACGCGAGCAAAAAAATAAAAAATAGAGTCCTTACAAAGCCTTACTTTATGACACTGGCTTGAATGAATAAACCTTGTACTCTTCACGCCATAAATAATTATATCGTTACAATTAGGCCGTTTATGCAACACAACAACAGTATGTACGCGTACATTTATTCCGGTGTCGATGGTACAGAAAACACCCTCATCGCCACTGTCGACAACCAAGAAAAGCCCCTTATCTCTAGCTGCGTCGATGAGATAAAACACATGTCTAGCTTAGCGATTGATCTGGCGGCAAAACACAATTTGAAAGTAAAGTTGGTCAAATACCAAAGAGCACAAGAGATCGACTTCGGCTTGTTCGTTAAATAGCAGACTCATCACACATGTCTTGACCGACAAGCTCAACAAGCATTGTCAACGGCACCTGAATACCGTATTTTGCGGCAAGTTCTTGAGTAGGTAATCACATTGACGATGATTACCTGCTTTAACCGATAAGCGCTCGAATTGGAGACATCCGTCGCACCGCTTTTCATTGTCCAAACGGTTCACTATGACTTCGCTTCGTTCTCCTCAAACTGTTCTATCTCACTTTATCCCTAAGCTAAAAAGCTACTTTAGCGAATTATTGGATTTCCAATCGCGCATTTGGGTGGTTCATATTTTTGAAGACTCCATCACCGATCAGTCCTTTGTGATAAATGAAGATGGCTTTAAAGAGCCGTTAGAGTGGATGAAGAAACGAGCCTATCAAACAACAATGCTTGAACGAGTTGAGAAGATGAAAATTTCACAAGTGATTGAGATTCAATTCGAAGACAAGATGCATCGATTGATGCGAGTGAAGTAGCTCTATTGTTTGGGCATTCACGAAAGGCCCTTGCTAGAAATTAAGCATAAAAAAGGCCAGCGCTCGCTGACCTTCTCTCATTGGTTAAACCATCATCTAACGCGCACAATACTCATGCCACAGACGCACCGCTTTCTGGTATGCCTCAGTTTTATCGTGCGTTTCTGCGAATAAAATCGCAGTCATACTGTCCACAACACTGTTCGCCATCAGCTCCATCTCATCTTCCGGTGTACCCAGCACACATTCAGAAGGCAGAGGCAGTTCAACATTCATCGTGCCTTCCCAGTAGAAAGATTCCACCTTCTCAGGAGAACTCATCCAGACCGTTTGACTCACTTTAGGGTTGTATTCTGATTCGCCATTCATGCCTTTAAATGAAATCACCGAGTGGGATTTATTACCAATGACATGCTCAACTTCAGCGTGTAATTGAGGAAAGCCTGGGTGAAAACTACCACGCAAGCCCAAACGACCACCACCGGGGTTCAATGCTCGAACTACAGTATTAATCGGCGTTCTCAGTCCGTAACGGTGTTTCCAACCAATCATAGTTTGAGCTTCAGGTGCGAAGTTCGCCAAAGGCAAATAGGCGATACCATCCGCTTCAAGGATCTGCTTGGCGTCTTGTGGGTTTTGAGCTCGGCGAACACCAACACACTCTAGATGGGTCTCAACGTGCGTGCGGCCACTTGGTTTGTCCATGTAGCCATGCATTAAGACTTTATAGCCATTATCAGCTAAGATTTTTGCCGCCAGCAAGTTCCAAGGCTTACCACTGGCAGTATCGTTACGCTTACCTGCATAACACGGCCAGTCAATATCGGCGCCTAAGTCTGGTACTCGAGATTGAAATGCTTTTACAAAGCCTGCGATCTCTTCATTGGTTTCATTCTGCACACGAATCAACATCAGTAGCATAGCCATTTGGTCGTCACCGACCTCTCCGCTTAAATACTCATCCATGATGCGGTAGGCTTGTTCGAACGATAAAGGCTTACGCCCTCTTTCTCCTCGTCCAACTGTACGAATACACTCTAAAATACTACTCATTGATTGTTTATTCTCTTCCGTTGATATCAATAAAATTCGAATACGCTTTCGATTCTATGATACCCACAGTGCATTGCAAAGCGATTCAGTTGCTATCGATCGAATTACCAATACGCGGATTGGTGTTCTAAAAGTAAACTTACTGGTGTAAAATTAGCGTATGCAATGCTAACCGCGACCTATTGAGTAGTATCCCGATGACTGTAAAAAAAACGCTGAGCCAAAGAAAACGTGAATCGATCGTTGCCGCTGCTATCGCAGAGTTTACTGAGCACGGTTACAAGGCCACCAGCATGGATAAAATATCGAGCCGCGCGGAAGTATCAAAGCGCACGGTATACAACCACTTTGCCAGCAAAGAACTGCTTTTAGATGAGATTCTAGACAGCATTTGGAGCAAAACTCTGGCCGCGACGCATTTCCCTTATCAAGCAGAACTGCCTCTTAATGAACAACTCGCTTCGATTGCTAATCAAGAACTAGAGCTTTTAGAATCAGAAGGCTTTATCGACTTATCTCGCGTGCTGTTCTCAGAGTATTTCCATAACGCCGAACTGGCGCATCAAGCTATGGAGAAATATTCCCAAGCAGAAAGTGGACTCACAACCTGGATTAAAGCAGCACTGGCAGATGACCGCTTAATTGAACTAGACCCTCTATTTGCATCTACCCAGTTTATTGCACTGTTAAAGTCTTTTGCATTTTGGCCACAAATCATTGGTCATACGCCGTCACCGGATGCTGCACACAAACAAGTGATCATCCAATCCAGTGTCGAGATGTTCCTGAAACAGTATCAAGCGTAATAAAAGTTGAGCTCGGCTAAGTTTTATTGGGTTTGATTAGGGATGCACAAACGAGTGAGGTATGATTCGCCCGCTTCACTCGTTTACCAAGACTAAGAATTCATGCCAAAGTTGATTAACAAAATTTGGGTACACGCTTTCATGCTCTTCGCTATGCTAATGGCCACCATTAGTGTGGACAGCATCGCGAGCAGCAATGCTCTGCAAGCCCCCCAAGCTCAATCAACTTCTGCCAATAGCTTCTCTTTCTCTGCTTCTAACATCAACTCTGTAGAGAGCACCCCAACACCTTATTCCAGCGCACACCCCAACGTTGAGCACCACTGTTGTGGATCGGTCTGTCTACTGAAAATGCCACCACTTATCGTTTCTGAATCTTTCGAACCGCAGATTGAATCATTGGCACTGATAGAAAAAGAGCCTTCGCACAAAGCGATTGTTTCACCACAAGCGCCATATCGCCCCCCTATTTCCTAATTGTTTGTCCCTGTTTGGCAATATCTGCCACCAAGTTATAACAGCATTTTTGCTGTATCAAATGACATCCGAATTTAGGAAATGAACACATGAAAAAACTATTTAGCCTCTTTGCCACTCTACTCTTGAGCGCTTCAGTAAACGCCGCACAATTTGAAGAAGGCACGCACTACAAAATCCTTGATGTAGCAAAGGCCGACAAGCCTGTCGTTACCGAATTTTTCTCTTTCTACTGCCCACATTGTTACAAGTTTGAAGGGGTCATTAAGTACCTAAAAGCAGACTTGCCAAAGTCAGCAAGCTTCCAAAAAGTGCACGTCGCTTTTATGGGTAACAACATGGCAGTACCAATGGCGAAGGCTTACGCGACCATGATTGCTCTAGACGCTGAAGAAAGCATGGTTCCTGCCATGTTTGCTCAGATCCATGAGAAGCAACAAACACCAAAAAATGAAGCAGAACTGCGTGAAGTTTTCATTGATAACGGTATCGATGCGAAGAAGTTTGATGCGGCATACAACAGCTTTGCAGTGAACTCGATGCAAAAACGTTTCGATAAAGAGTTTGATCAAAGCACACTAACAGGTGTTCCTGGAGTTCTGGTTAACAACAAATACATCGTGAAACCGGATCAAATCAAGAGCTACGAAGAGTACAACCAACTAGTTAACTACCTGCTAACGCTCTAAGTCCGTTTTTCACCTCAAAGCCAGTGACTTCATTGCTGGCTTTCTTATATATGAAGTATCCCTAGCCACTCACCATTCCCGTAAATCCGCTTGGGAAGCATTGTTAACTGGCATCCTCCACAATTTTTCATATACTGCACTCAAATAAGCTAACCACTGTGCTGTTGCACTCAAAATATTAGCACTCAAATATTGGGACCTTTATGATCATTCTGACCACAAACTTTGGCGACATTGAAATTGAACTGAACCTTGAAAAAGCGCCAGTAACGTCGAAAAACTTCCTTAAATACTGCCAAGATGGCTTCTACGAAGGCACAACATTTCACCGTGTTATTGAAGGTTTCATGATTCAAGGTGGTGGACACACTATCGACATGACAGAAAAACCAACTCGTGCACCTATTGTGAATGAAGCTAACCGGGGCTTAAAGAACGTGATTGGATCACTCGCAATGGCTCGCACTGACGCACCCCATTCAGCAACGGCGCAGTTCTTTATCAACCTTGACGACAATGATTTCCTTGATCATACAGCAACCAGCAACTCAGGTTGGGGCTACGCTGTGTTTGGCAAGGTATCAGCAGGTATGGATGTGGTAAACAAGATTGCGCTTGCACCAACCACCACTCGCTGGGGACATGAAGATGTGCCGTGTGAAGACATCGTGATTACTAAAGTCACTGTTCGCGACTAATTCACTCACGTGCTTTCCTGCCCCTAGTGCATTCGAATTGATTGCACAAAGCAAAGAAGGCAGCGCGATAGAACTATGGTGGTAAGGATTCGACTTTACCACCTGTATTCAAAGCTCGTTATTAGAATCGTTACCAACGAGAGCGGTAAGTACGGTGACATCCTTTACAAGTATTGTTCGCAGAATCTAACCCTTGTTCTGCGCTCGACAAATCTTGCTCAACACTCGCTTGATAAAGCTCTGCAAAGCCTTGGTTCATCTGTAACATCAGTTGGTTAAATTTCTCAGGCTTGCTCCAAATCTCCTTCTTGGCCTTACCTCCTGTATCAGCTTCAGCAAAACTCGCGTTCAATACATCACCATGTTCCACCAACATGTCACTTAACTCGCCCACCTTCAGCCAATCCACGTCACTGTTATTCAATTCTGAATCGACTTGTTTGCTGATCTCTTCAATAGAGCTAAAAGCCTGTTGACGATTATTTACAACATCCGCTGCGGCTGCAGAGATCATGGGTAGAGCAATCGTAGGCAGTGCGATGATTAAAGCGATGGTGAATTTTTTCATAGTGTCATTCCTAGTGATTAATTGATTGAGTGCTTAATTGACTGAGTGGCTAATTGACTGAGTGATTTGTTCGTTAATTACTGATTGGTTTCTTAATAAATTACGGCTTGATAGTTCAGCCGTAATCGATGAGATGCACTTAATTTACATAACAATAGTTG
>NZ_CAWNBB010000021.1:164359-222036 GCF_963872585.1 Vibrio sp. 10N.222.47.A9
CAACTATTGTTATGTAAATTATTCCCACCAAGCAAATTCGCAAACAGGAAAAGCATTATGAAAATCTGGGATCTACCAACTCGACTTTATCACTGGCTTCAAGCCGCACTCTTTATTGGTCTTGCTGCGTCAGGGTTTAACGGACAAGGCCCTCATGTTTACTTAGGCCTCGCACTGTTCAGTCTGATTTTATGGCGCTTGGTTTGGGGAATCGTCGGCAGCGATACCAGTCGCTTTTCTCAATTTATTAGCTCCCCAAAATCGGCTTGGAATTACTTACGGGGAAAAGTACGACCAAAACCGGGCCATAATCCGTTAGGTGCGTGGATGGTGATAGGAATGATCACGACTCTGTTTGTCCAATGTATGACAGGGCTTGTTATTGCTGGTTTCTTTGATGCTATACCAGGCTCGGAACGCGTGATTACTGATGCAGTATTCGATGTGTTATGTACGGTGCATGGCATTGCAGCACGCATGTTAGTGGTCTTTGTGGTACTGCACTTGGTGGCCATTATCATCTACAAACTGCGTTCAAAACCGCTGGTTCTTGCCATGATCACAGGCAAACAAAGCCATTCAGCGTCAACGGATTATTTCAGAAATGGCAGTCAATTGGCTTTTTCATCAAATAGGAAAGCGTTGTTGGTGCTAATTGCATCGGTATTAGTTACGATGACAATAGTTGTGATATCACAGTAAAATTAGGTTGCGAAAGATGCCAGAAGAGTTTGATAGACAAAAAAGCTTTGGTTGGATGATCAATGTGATCGCCAATAAAGCGACCAAAGATTTCGACACGGAATTGAAGGAACATGGCTTAAGCATTGCACTATGGCCAACCATGATGTGTCTTTGGGAAGAAGAAGGTGTGACTCAGCGTGATATTGCTGCGAAATCCAAAGTCGAGAATTCAACAACGACACGTACATTAGACAAGTTAGAAAAGCTTGAACTGGTCGAACGCAGAGCCGATCCAAACAGTCGCCGTTCTTTCCGAATTTACTTAACGGATAAAGGTAAAGCACTTGAAGAACAACTCGTTCCTATCCCAGTTCGTTTAAACAAAGCGTTGATGAATGAGTTAGATGCTGAAGAACAGCAACAAATGCTCAAGCTACTTCAGAAAGTAGTCGCGGCAATCTGATATTACCGCGTTCACTGCTTAGCAAAGCTTATTACACTCTGAACGTGTATTGAAAAATAACCCACACTCGGCCTTACGCCGAGTGTTTTATTTTCGTCTCGACCATTTGATATAGCAAAACAGTGAAGCAATGATCACCGCCCCACCGAGCAGCTTCTGCATCTCAACACTTTCACCAAGCACACTGACACTCAGTAACAACGTCCACACAGGCTCAAGAATCATGATCAATGCCGCCACTTCCATATTCACGGAGTGCTGACCGACCGTTTGCAACAAGTAACGAATAGACGTTGCGATCACCGCAGAAACGATAAACCAGAAGACTAAGGTTTTGGTGATTTCGAACTCCGGCTGAGCTGTCATAGAAGCAAAGGCTAAACCACTCACACCCACCACAAACAGCTGCACACAGATTGATGCGATAGGTTTGATATTGGTAATCACACGCTTGTTCATCACAAAGTGAACAGACAACAACATCGATGCTAGCAAGAAGTAAATCTGACTCTGCTCAACATGCCAGCCATTGCCCAAAGTCAGCAACAGCATGCCAATAATCGCGATAGGGAAAGACATCCAAAACGCACGATTAGGTTTAACTCGAAACAAAATCCAAGACACAAAGGGGGCAATGATCATGGCTAAGCTCATGATGAATGCCCCTTCCGACAAGCTTTCTGTCACCGATACTGCAAACACCCATACCTGCAATGAGGCAGACAGCAGCAAACCCACTCCGCAAAGAGAAAGAACCTGCTTAAGCGAAAGCTTACGAATGTGATGAATACAAAACGGCAGAAGAATCAAACTCGCGACGAGGAATCGCACACCAATGAACACTGGCCCCGGCATTTCTAATACCACCAGCTTAGATGCAATCCATCCAATCCCAGCTAACAGGGTAGCAAATAGGAGGTAAAGCTCTCCGCGCATCGCTTTCATCATTTTACTTGGTCCAATAACAAAAAAAGCAACCCGACTCTGCAAGGTTGCTTTTTATAAACATTCAACAGGATCAAGATACTATCTCAATACTCTGCTTCAGGCAGCTGTTTTTAGCCTGCGTATTCTGGGTAATCAATTAAACCTTTTTCAGCACCGCCGAACAATGTGTTTGGATCGTGCGCCGCAAGTGGGTAACCATTTTGAATACGAGCTGGTAAATCTGGGTTAGCAACGAATGGACGACCAAAACCAACCATGTCAGTTACGCCTTCAGCAACCGCTTTTTCGCCACGCTCGCTATCGTATTTACCCGCATAAATCAGGACACCATCGTAAGCTTCACGAACTGCCGCTTTAAATGCTTTTGGCGTTTCAGGTGCATCGTCCCAATCGACTTCTGCAATGTGCAGGTAAACAATTTTGTATAGATTAAGTAGTGCTGCCGCCGCTGTGTAAGTCTCTACTGGCGTAGCATCAACGGTACCATTCAACGATGTGAACGGAGCAAGGCGTACACCAACACGGTCAGCGCCAATCGCTTCAACCATAGCTTCAACCACTTCGCCTAGGAAGCGTAAACGGTTTTCAATTGAACCACCGTATTCGTCAGTGCGGTTGTTTGCTTCAGAATCGATGAATTGGTTGATTAAGTAACCATTCGCGGCGTGAAGTTCAATACCATCAAAGCCTGCTTCAACCGCATTTAAAGCCGCTTGGCGATACTGTTCAACCACTTGTTTGATGTCTTCTTTCGTCATCTCACGAGGTTCAACCACATCTACAAAGCCCGGTTCATCAGTGCCGTTATCGATGAATACTTTTACGTTTTCTGCTTTAAGTGCAGAAGACGAGATTGGCTGTTCACCACCAATGTTGTCTGGGTGTGTGACACGGCCTACATGCCAAAGTTGAGCGAAGATAACGCCCTCTTTTTCATGTACGGCATCGGTGACTTTTTTCCAACCAGCAATCTGCTCATCAGAATAGATACCTGGAGTCCAAGCATAACCTTGGCCCATAGGTGAAATTTGTGTACCTTCCGCAATAATCAAACCTGCAGAAGCGCGTTGAGCGTAGTAAGCCGCCATCATGTCGTTTGCTGAATTACCAGGTTGCGTTGCGCGAGAACGCGTCATCGGTGGCATAACAATACGGTTTTTAAGCTCGATATTACCAAGTTGAATTGGTTGAAATAGTGCGTTTGTCATTGTTATATCCTCGATTAACCTAGTTGAATCAGTTCGATTTGGTAGCCGTCTGGGTCAGTAATGAAAGCAATGTGTGTTGAACCGCCTTTCACTGGTCCCGCTTCGCGAGTGACGTTGCCACCTAGCGATTTGATCTTGTCACATGCTGCGTAAATATCGTCTACACCCAATGCCAGATGACCAAACGCGCTGCCCATCTCGTACTCATTCGTATCCCAGTTGTACGTTAGCTCGATAGTCGTGCCGCCTTGTTCGTAGCCAACAAAAACCAATGTGTAGCGGTAGTCTTTGTTTTCATGGCGTTCAAGTTCCTTCATTCCCAATACCTTGGTGTAGAACTCGATAGACTTGTCTAAATCAGTAACTCGGATCATTGTGTGTAGGAATTTCATATTTCACCCTTATTAGCACCATAAGCATGGCGCCGTTATTATTTTGAGTGGAGGTTATCCACTAATCTCTGAGTGAAATAATACGATTCAGCGAGGAATTAAGGAAATTATCAAAAATTCTCAATATGATAATTTTTTATTATGAGCTTTATGACTAACACGAACTCAATGACACAAAAAAGGGAAGCCAATGCTTCCCTAGAATTAAACTCTCAATTAAAACCGCAAACGCCTATCTTTAAGCGCCTTCGACATTGCATCTGATGTACTGATGACTTGTTCTCTGAACCATTTATGAGCGGGGTCGCTGTTCTGCTTCTTCAACCAAATCAGGTAGTGAGACATCGGCTGATATTCAAAAGGCGGCTTGAACAGCTGCAAACTTAACTTTTCTTGGAACTGCACGGCCATGGATAAAGGCACCACAGTAATGTAATCAGATTGGCTACACAGCAAGATATTACTGAACAGTGAACGCCCATGAAATACGATTTTACGTTGGGACAGATCCAAAGAAGTGTAGTGATTTAAACTGCGAACTTTGCGTCGTGTTCTGTCTAATACAGCATGCTTTTCACTCAGGAACTGAACTTCGCTGATTTCACCTTGGATTCGCGGGTGATCAGCTCGACACACGATCACAAACTCGCCTTCATAAAGTGTTTCACTGACGATACTTGGGTGTTCAGGCACCACAATATCGATCATCGCATCGAACTCTTGCGTCAAAAGATCTTCGTAAATGCGCTCATCACTGTCTGGTTGATCAAACACTTCTAACGACAAATTTTGATTAGGAAGCGCCGCGAAACTATTGAGCAGCACCCACTGCAGATGTTCAGGCGCAGAGATCACAAACTTACGTTCAGAGGCTTGCTCATCAAAATTAGCCATCGACTGAAACACACCATTGAGTTCATTGATCGGCGCTTTAATTTGTTCATACAAGCTTTGCGCATAAGACGTAGGCGCAACACCTCTTCCTTTACGAACAAAAAGCTCTTGGCCAATCTCTTTCTTTAGGCGGGCTAACGCGGTACTGATGGTCGATTGGTTGGTACTGAGTTGATCCGCAGCCTTACTTAAACTGCCCTGCTCCATCACCGCAGAAAACACAGCAAGTAGGTTGAAGTTGGGGATGTCATTACTCATATATCATTACTCGTTAGGCGACCATGAGTACTATGCTATCGTAAAAGCGATAGAATGAAATAAGAATCCCTCGTTTAAAGTCCCAAATTGAGACACTAACATCCCGCGTAATTAGTTTCTTAATAGGTTTCTCCATGAAAAAACACTACCTTGCCATCACTATTGCGATGATGACGAGTAACGCGATGCTTTCAAACCCAGCATTGGCAGCGGCTCACCTTCTTCCTGAACTTGGTTCCCTCAACGCAAGTACCGCAGGCGCAGGATCGGCAGCGTTAGCTGAAAGTGCGTTAACCGCATGGACTAACCCTGCCGCTATGTCTCAGCTAGAAAACCCTGAACTCACCGTCAACCTGGCAGGCCTCTACACAGACATCAACTATTCAGACACAGACCCAAAAGAGCGGTTTGACAGTAACATTGATGCTGGTGGTTGGGCTCCGGTAGGAAGCTTCTACTTTGTCACCCCTATCAACGACAAATTTCACGCTGGCTTTGCTTTGGCTTCTCAAGGTGGTTCAGGGATCGATTATGGTGATAACTTTTCTGGGCAGCGTTTATTAAAGAATGTTGAATTCATGACTGTTCAACTGATGCCTTCGATATCTTACAAAGTGAATGAGCAGCTTTCGTTGGGTGCCTCAGTCAATGCGGAATACCTCACTGCAAACGGCGAGTTGAATCCTTTTATCGGCACTGGCGACATTGGTTCTGAACACTTATTCGAAGCAGACGCGGATGATTTCACGGTTGGCTACTCTCTTAGTGCCTTTTACCAACCGAACGAACAACACCGTTTTGGCTTTATCTACCGCTCTGAACTTGCTCATTACGGTGAAGGGGATCTTCAACATTCGGCTAGCGACACCAAGCATGATGTTTGGCTCGACTTTATCATGCCTCAACACATCCAAATTAGCGGCGTGCACGCCGTTAATAACCAATGGGACATGCTGTGGAGTGTGACTTGGTATGACCTATCAACTTGGACTGACCTCACGCTAGACATCAATGATAACTCAGTAAAAGTTGTCGACCGTAACTTTGACGATGTGTGGAACCTAGCCATAGGTACTCATTACCAAATCACCCCAACCTTGCGACTAGAAACAGGCATCAGCTACGAGACTTCGCCTCAAGATGACGCAACTCATCAATATATGGATCTTCCTGTAGGTGAAACCAAACGTATTGGCGCCGGTGCCACCTATGCGCTCAATAAGAACTGGGAACTGCGCGCTTACTACGATTACATCGATCTGGACGAGCCTGAGCTTAATTACTCGAAGGGGCAAGTTATCAATGTTCAAGGCGCTTATGACAACAGCGCACACTTCTTTGGTATGCAAGCGAACTACCGCTTCCTGTAAAGCGGTAGTCTCGACCTTTCGTCGATTATCTATGAGTCACGCACAGTGCCTGATTCATGGCCTCACTCGTGCACAACATCAAGGCCTAGCTATCCGCTAGGTCTTTCTCTATCTGTTCTTCAACTGCAATGTTTTATCCCCAATCAACATCGCATTTGATTGGGTTAGATTACACATTCAATAGAACATAAACAATACGATATTGTCTCGTTTATCATGACACTGTGTTCAGCGACATTGAGATATACATTTGAAGAATTAAAGCTACAATATTTCGAATCCAGCGCTCTACCGTAAACAGAAACCTATTTTTCCAGTATTCAAAAATCTATTATCAGTTATATGTCATCCATCATTCGTTTCTATTACTCCTTTTATTGTAAGAAGCGTGTAAAAAGATTAATTCCGCCAAATTGCTTATTGATGCTTTTATTAGTCATTTCATTGATCCAAACCAAGTTAATGAACAATGTTTTCTATCTGTATATGAGCCTTTTCAAATAAATCGACCTACCGATTTAGAGTTATAACTACTAATCGTAATTACGATATTATCAAATCGTAATTCTGGGTAGATACTGCTCAAAACTCTTCCTATTATCCTGCTAACAAATCAATTCTTAGCCCAAACAGAATGCTGACAAATGTTTTACAACACTATGTCAATTGCCATGGAAGATCCCCTCGACAGACGAGGTTTACACGTAAAGAAGACAGTAGCTAAAAGAACGAGCCTAATATTTCGTTCAACAGTGCATCGTCATTCAACCTGCGTTTCAGGCTAACAATAAGAATTGATTTGTAGAGGAGCATATTCGCTTCTTGATACCGAGAATCGGTTGTCTGGACTGAGCAATATCACTTTAAATATCATCTGTTACTTTTGTTTATTATGAGCACCAATCTACCCACATAATAGACATCTACTTTTTAAGATGTCATTAAAGGTGACTTCTAGGCTGCAAATTCTCTCTTCTTATTGATGTAGGTTGAGATATGAACTTTATAAAAATCGTTTTCCAGAAGATCTGGGCCGTTGCTATGGTCTTGATTAAATTCTGCCTGTTTATGGCGGTAATGTTTGCTGGTGCATGGGCTCTTGCACCGTTAGGCACTATCCATTCTAAAGACATCGACATGTCTCAATTCAACAACCATCCCAATGAAATGATGATGAACTTCTTCCAGATGGAGTCCTTCTCTGGTTACTTGTTCTCGGTGACCATTGCTGTGGTATTAGCCGGTGTTTACGGCATGTGGCAGTTGCATGAACTGGGTGTGCATAAAGCAAAAGAACACAAAAGCGCTCACGTACAAATCGTGTTTGCACTGTCACTTTGCGGGCTCTTCATCAGCAAAACATTCTGGGTTATCGCTTTGGTTATCGCATTGGCGAACTGGAAGCATATTGGTCAATCACTGAGTGATGTGATTCGCCGTGGTGTACAGCCTAAACAAGACGCGACCAATACAGAGACAGCCGCAGTACACGTATCACCTGAACAATCGGTAACAGAGCCGTCTCAAACACAACAGTCTCCAGTAGAACCGTCTTCAGAAGCTCAGCCTTCAAAAGAACAGGCTTCAGAAGAAAAGACTCCAACAAAACCATCCCCTACAGAAAAAGAGGTCGCATAATGAAAGAGATGATGATTCCATACATCCTAATTGTATGGTCACTGTTTGCGACAGGCGCACTTAAGAAGAACTTCAAAAACTACACGTGGGCTGCCATTGGCGGCGTAACAATCCTTGCGGTATTAGCGGTTATCTCTCGCTTGTGGGCACCCGTTGATTTAACGAACTCGACCACAGTAAAAGCACCACACGCGGTTATGTCACCTATCTTCGGCCAGCAGATCGACAAAGTGCTTGTTGATCACAACCAAATGGTTAAAGAAGGCGACATAATCTACACGCTCGTCGACATCGATTCTGCCGCAGACAAAGCAAAGATCGAATCTTCAATTGTTCAGAAAGAAGAAGAAATCAAGCAAATGACTCGGGACTTAGAGCGTGCTGAAACGTCACCTGAAATCTTCAATATGCGTGACGTAGAAAAGTACGACTCTGATCTTCGAGTGCTGCACGCTGAACTTGTTTCGTTAAAAGCCGATCTACAAAAAGTGAACTGGGCGCAAGAGAAGAAAACCATTAGAGCGGAATTTGACGGTCAGGTATCGATAGTGAATATTGCTGAAGGTTCTGTCATGGGTAACATGCACCTCTACAATACCAGCAAAAAGTTCCTTGAGATGCGCATTTCAGACCAAACTTATGGCTATGTTCAAGTAGGAGACTTCGCTGAGTTCTTCGTTGATGCCTACCCGGGGCACGTGTTCCGAGCAAAAGTACACAGCTTTAATGCCGGTACCGGTGAGTCGAGTATTTCTCCACTTCAGGGGCCACAAAGCGTCGGTCAACACGTAGTAAGAAATGGGAATGCTTTAGGTCGTACTATCGTACTTGAGATCATCGAACCAGAAGGTTACAACATCCCTATTGGTTCAACTGGCGCGGCTTGGATCTCGGCTGAGAAGCCGCATCCGTTCTGGGGCTTCATCGATGTAATCGGCGCAGCAACGGTTCGCCTACAATCTTACAAGTCTTACTTAGGTGCTTGGTAAGTACTCAGATTCTCGGTAAGTACTCAGGTTCTCGGTAAACACTTATATAACAGCCATTAGTTCCAAATTAAATGCCCTGAATTTCAGGGCATTTTTGTATCTGTCACAAGCCCCACTTACTAATTGATTTAGATCAAAATAAATCGCAAAAATAATCATTAGTTATCCAATCAATCGTAAAACCGATAGATTGAAATTCTGTTTGCGCGTAGATAGCGACCTCTCCCACCTCTATCATTTGGCTCAAGAAATCCAATTCCTGTATCCAAATATAAGGTCACTACCATGACTAATACATTCAAAAAAATGGCGCTCCCTGTTGCTATCGCGAGCGCTCTATTTGCTTCTGGTTTTGCATCTGCAACGCCAACTGTAGAAGCGACATCGAAAGTAGGCCAAGAACTTCAAACAGCAAATGCTGCGCAATACCAAAACATTGACCTTGATGCTCGCTACAAGAGCGAGGTTCTATTCGAACACAAGTCAAACATGTTCTGGGGCAAAGGCGAGCGCATCCAAGTTGTTTCGAAAACGGGCGACTCACTGGCTTACACAGAAGAATCTGATCACGTTCATCCAATCCTCACCAAGCACGGTCGTAAAATGGACCAAGCAATCATCAAAGTGGATGACAATATTTATCTTGGTTACGGCTTCGGTCTAGACACCCCTGTCATGATCGAAGGTACGGACGGCATCATCATTGTTGATCCAGGCGAGTCGGTAGAAATGGCTCAATCGGTTAAAGAACAGTTCCGTCAAATCACAGACAAGCCGGTTAAAGCCATCATCTATTCTCACAACCACATCGACCACATCTCTGGTGTGCGTGCATGGGTGACAGATGAAGAAGTAGCATCAGGCGAAGTAAAAATCATCGCTGAAGAAGGCCTAACCGCAGCAGTGGCTAACTGGTCTTCAAACCTAGGAACTCTATTTGGTCACCGTACTTCTTACACAGGTGCCAAGCACGTAGAAGAAGGTGAGCACGGCACAGTAAACGACGGCCTCGGTCCGCGCTTCATGCAAGGTGCTATCTCGTTCATTGAACCAAACCTGCTGGTACCAAGCCAAAGCCACATCGAAATCGAAATTGCTGGCGTTAAGATGCACATCGAGAACGTACCATCTGAAACTAAAGATGAGTTAGTGGTTTACTTCCCAGAGCAGAAAATCCTGCACGCGGCTGAAGTACTTCAAGGTGAGAACTTCCCTAACCTTCACACCATCCGTGGTACTAAATTCCGTGACCCATCAATGTGGTTCAAGGGCATCGACGTAATGCGTAAGTTCGACACTGAGATCATGATTAACTCTCACGGTCGTCCTGTTGAAGGTAAAGAAGCGGTATCTGACGTATTAACGGCTTATCGTGATGCGATTCAATACACGCATGACCAAACAATCCGTTACATGAACAAAGGTATGACGCCAGACGAGCTAGTTGAAGTGGTTAAACTTCCTAAGCACCTTGCTGAGCACCCTTGGTTAGGTGAGCACTACGGTACCGTTGCACACGCCGTTCGCCAGATTTACGTAGGTTACAACGGTTTCTTCGAAGCGGATCCATGGCAGCTAGAGCCAATGGCTTACGAGCAACGCGCTAAAGCATTCGTAGAGATCATGGGCGGTCGTGACAACATCATCGACACAGCAAAAGCGGCGATGAAAGCAGAGAACTACACCTTTGCAGCAGAGATTCTTTCTTACCCAATCACGGTAAATAAAGATGACATGGAAGCACGCTTACTGAAAGCACAAGCTTACAAAGCATGGTCTGCAGATCAAGTGAACATCAACTGGCGCAACTGGGCATTGAATGCTGCAGCTGAACTAGAAGGTACTCGTGATTTCTCTAACATGATCAGCTTCGCTTCTGTAGACGTACTAACTGCGCTACCAAGTAAGCAAATCTTCGATATGATGACGTCGACGCTAATCGCAGAAAACTCGTTAGACGTAAACATGATGCTAACGTACAACTTCTCTGATACTAACGAAGCATTCACTATCGAAATTCGCAACGGCATTGCTCAGTTACACGAAGAGGCAGTGAAAGGCGCAGATGTTCAAATCAACACCACTCGTGCAGTATTGAACCAAATCTTGATTGCGGGTCCAAACGCTCAACAAGTGATTGGTACCAACCTACAGTCTGGTGCATTCAAGTTCTCGAATGGCGACATCAAAGGCTTCGGTCAATTCATGAGCTACTTCGATAAGCCAATGACTCCAGAAGAGATCATGCTCATCGTTCGCTAATAGCGAGTTTGAACGGTCGCTCTTCGGCGATAGCTCTTCGACGATAGCGTGTTAGTAAACAATCAATAACACACTATCAACCAATACGTTGACCGCTTCACATGGACGACAAACAAATACAGGGACCCTTTGTGGTCCCTTTTTTTATCGTCAGGTTCGGCTGCTGGCGTCAGATTCTTAACCCTGTCATAGGTCTCGATAACCATTATGCTAAAACGATTTGCTCTGATTCTTTCGCTTACCTCTTCACTCACGTTTGCCTGCGGTCTTCACCAAGAGACAGGGTTTAGTTTAGTGACAGAGCCCGGTTCACTCGAGGTATTTGGCAACGTCATTACAGCCAGACAAGACGATGAATTCAACAACCTCAATAAGCCAGATCACTTTCGACTCTTTGCCATCAAGGCTGCGCTTGCGAAACCCCACCCAAGCAAAATTGAGTTCAACTTGTTCGAAGCAATCAAAGGTCATTACAGCCAAGTGAAACTTGAGAAGGGTGTCGATGTGTCAGGTAGAGACACTTTGCCTACTGAAGAAGATCTACTGTTAATTACTGAATTAGATGTGTTCGATGCGCTAGCAACTGGCACTATATCTTGGGATCACGCGACACTAAACGGCTTAGTGATCATCAATGGCCCACAAGATAAACGAGAGCAGCTTGAAGATTGGCTTAGTGATATTTTTGAAGGGTAATAGCTTAAAGCGGGACAGATAAAAAGTCGTCAAACCCTCGGACTTCAGAACATTGAGGGTTCAACGACAAACTTAAATCAAAAAAGCGTAGGCAACGGAATCAACTCCAGCCCCAGTACACCACTGATGCTCATCACCACCAGCAGAGAGACCTTGAAGACCGTCTTTGACCACTGGATGTAGTTAAGGCAATCGACTTTGCGGAATGTCACTTTAGTCCACATAAAACAGACTGCCGCCGACACCGCGAGGTATTCATAGCCCGCTTCTCCGAGTAGGAACAGCGCCAATGATACTGCGCCAAACGCCACAACATACGCTTTCATTTGTTGATGTGCTTTGTCGACGCCCTCTTTCACCGGTAACACTGGAATGCCTGCATCTCGATAATCTTGAAGGCGGAACATCGCGATCGCGTACGAGTGTGGCATTTGCCATAAACAGAACATCGCGAACAACAAAACCGCTTCCAAACTAATGTAATTAGTCACCGCCAAGTAGCCCACTAACGGCGGAACGGCTCCCGAAATACTGCCAACTAAAGTGCCGTAAACCGATGTACGCTTGTACCACATGGTGTAGAAAAAGACGTAAAACACATAGCCAAGCAACACCATGACCGCAGAGATCGGATTAGCGAACTGAAACAGCAGCGCTGTGCCTGCTAGCAGTAAAACCAAGGCATAGACGAACGCTACATCTGTATTGATGTTTCCTTGAACCAATTCTCGATTTTGTGTGCGCTTCATCTTTTGGTCGATGTCTCGATCAAAGATGTTGTTCACAATACAACCTGATGCAATCACAAGTCCCACACCCGCTAATGTTGTCAGTAACAACATCGCACTGGCTGGTTCTGTTTTTGCGGCGAGGAAGAACCCCGCCGCAACAGAAATCAGGTTGCCGAAAATGATGCCCGGTTTGGTGATAGACAGATATCTTTTCAGCATACCTTAGCCTACAACTTCATGTTGACGTTCATGTTGTAGATAATCCATACCGAGCCAGCGATAAGAATCAATACAACAATGGCGGTAAACATCAGTGACACCAAGTTCCAACGCCCATCGGAAGATTTCGCTTCCATATGTAAGAAGTACTTAAAGTGCACAAAAATTTGCACCAACGCGCAGCCGAACAAGATCACGTACGTTTCTGTGCTTGGTAATACATGCGCCCACACGATGTAGAACGGAATAATGGTGAGAATCAGTGACGCAATAAAGCCTTTCACATAATCCGTTGCACCACTGTCTAGATGCTGTTCCATTACATCACCCCCATTAAGTACACGATGGTAAATACACAAATCCAAACGATATCAAGGAAATGCCAGAACAGGCTTAAGCACTGGAAACGCATCGACATGTTGTCGTTCAAGCCTTTGGTTGAAAGCTGGTGATACGCCACCGCCATCCAAATCAGACCGAACGTTACGTGCAAACCGTGTGTGCCAACCAAGGTAAAGAACGCAGAAAGGAATGCGCTTTCTTGAGGGCCATAACCTTCTGCAATCAAATGATGGAACTCATACACTTCCATACAGATAAAGGCTAAGCCCAATGCGAAAGTCACTTTGATCCAGCGCTTCAGTCCGGTCACGTCTTTGCGCTTCATCGCAATCATGCCAAAACCGAAGGTGATACTACTGAACAGCAGCATCATGGTTTCGACAAACACGAACGGCAGTTCAAAGATGTCTTTACCTGTTGGCCCTGCGATAGACCCACTCTCAAGCACGGCATACGTTGCGAAAAGCGTGGCAAACAGGACACAGTCACTCATTAAGTAAACCCAGAAGCCAAACAACTTGTTGCCCGCAGCTTCGTGGTGATGATCATGCGAGTGTGCAAGATCATAAGTGTGTGACGGAGTATTAGCTTGCATACGTCGTCTCCAAATCATCTTTATTGTCGTTATTACCACTATCAGCATCACTGTCAGCGCTGTTACCACGACCAGAATGATCGCCTTTCACTGACTGTTTTTTCGCTTCTGCAAGCTGCGCACGTCGAGCCGCTTCAATCGCTTTGATCTCTTCAACTTCCACGTAGTAGTCCACATCGTCGTTGTAGCTGTGTTGAATACACGTCACCACGATGCCTACTAAGCTTGCAGCCGCTAGCCACCAGATGTACCAGATCATTGCGAAGCCAAATGCCAACGCCCATGCAGACACATAAATGCCTGTCGGTGTGTTCTTCGGCATGTGAATACGTTCGTATTCTTCTTCCTGAGTTGGATCAAACTCACCACTTTGCTTTTGATACCAGAACGAATCGATCTCATCGCCCTTAGGCAGTTTTGCAAAGTTGTAGAACGGTGGTGGTGACGATGTTGCCCATTCGAAGGTACGTCCGCCCCATGGGTCACCGGTTAGATCTCGGTTTTGGTCGCGGTCACGAACACTCACGTAAATCTGCACGAACTGACACACCACACCCATCGCAATCACGCCCGTACCTGCAGCCGCAACCGCCAGTAGTGGGAAGAACTCAGGGTTAATGTCTTGGCTCAAACGACGCGTCATGCCCATAAAACCTAGAGCGTAAAGCGGCAAGAACGCCATCAAGAAGCCGATGATCCAACAGTAGAACGCGCGTTTGCCCCAAAGCTCGTTCAGAGTGAAGCCGGTCGCTTTCGGGAACCAGTAACCAATCGCTGCAAAACAACCGAAGACAACGCCGCCGATGATCACGTTGTGGAAGTGAGCAATCAGGAATACAGAGTTATGCAGGATGAAATCCGCACCCGGAACCGCCATCAATACGCCCGTCATACCACCTACAGTAAAGGTGATTAGGAAACCGACCGTCCACATCATTGGTGTGGTAAAGCGGATACGACCTTTGTACATGGTGAATAGCCAGTTGAAGATCTTAACCCCGGTTGGGATAGAGATAATCATGGTCGCGATGCCGAAGAAGGCATTCACATTGGCGCCAGACCCCATGGTGAAGAAGTGATGCAGCCAAACCACAAACGCTAAAATAGTGATAGCCACCGTCGCCCATACCAGCGAGGTATAACCAAACAGTTTTTTACGAGAGAAGGTTGCAGTTACTTCAGAGAACACACCGAAGATAGGCAAAATTAGGATGTACACCTCAGGGTGTCCCCATGCCCAAATCAAGTTCACATACATCATCACGTTGCCACCAAGGTCATTGGTGAAGAAGTGCGTACCGATGTATCTATCCAAAGTCAGTAACGCGATGGTGACCGTTAGGATTGGGAAAGAGATGATGATCAGGATGTTGGCACACAGAGATGCCCAAGTGAACACTGGCATCTTCATCATTGGCATAGATGGAGTACGCATGCGCAAAATAGTCGCGAAGAAGTTCACACCCGTTAACGTGGTACCCACACCGGATATTTGCAGTGCCCATATCCAATAATCGACCCCGACTCCCGGGCTCGCCTCAATACCAGACAGCGGCGGATACGCCAACCAACCCGTTCGGCCAAACTCACCCAAGCCCAGTGACATGTTGGTTAGGATAATACCCACCACAAACAGCCAGAAGCTCAAGTTATTCAGATAAGGGAATGCAACATCACGAGCGCCAATTTGCAGCGGCACGATGATGTTCATCAAGCCGATAACCAGAGGCATCGCGACGAAGAAAATCATGATCACGCCGTGAGCCGTAAAGATCTGGTCGTAGTGATGTGGCGGTAAATAGCCAGTCTCACCAGCTGCAGAAAGCAATTGCTGACTGCGCATCATGACCGCATCGGCAAAGCCACGAACTAACATCACCATCGCGACCGCAATGTACATGAAGCCTAGTTTTTTGTGGTCTACAGACGTAAACCATTCATTCCATAGGTATTGCCACTTACCGGCTTTTGTTACCGCATACACCACTAAACTACCCACTAAAGCGATCATGGTTAAGGTGATCAAAATAATGGGTTCGTGGTAGGGAATTGAGTCTAGAGTTAATCTTCCAAACATGACGATTATCCTTGGGTTTCCGGCAGACAGTTCATTGAACCAGGGTGCTGGGTCACGACATCAGTGAATAAAAATGGTGGGATACTAGAAAACAGCGTCA
The DNA here is from genome assembly GCF_963872585.1 of Vibrio sp. 10N.222.47.A9. Taxonomy (NCBI): domain Bacteria; kingdom Pseudomonadati; phylum Pseudomonadota; class Gammaproteobacteria; order Vibrionales; family Vibrionaceae; genus Vibrio; species Vibrio sp. 10N.222.47.A9. The sequence goes on from NZ_CAWNBB010000021.1 coordinate 180,226, forward strand.
CAGGTTCAGCCACACTTGGCGCGGCCAATGAACGGAACTGCTCCCAATCTTCAATACGATCAGGACTTGCTTTCACTTTCTCCACCCAGTTTAAAAACGCCACTTGATCAGGCATGGCTGATGCGGTGAATTTCATTTGAGAGAACCCTTTACCACTGTAGTTCGATGCAAAACCTTTGAAGTCACCTTCGTGGTTCGCGATCAAATTCAGCTTGGTCACCATTCCTGGCATCGCGTAGATCTGCGAACCAAGACGCGGGATAAAGAACGCGTTCATGATGTTGTCTGAAGTTAGCTTAAACGTCACCGGTACATCTTTCGGGAACGCAACATAGTTAACCGTCGCAATGTTTTGCTCCGGATAGATGAACAGCCACTTCCAGTCCAGAGAGACCACTTCGATCACCATAGGCTTAACGTCACTCACCAGAGGCTTTGATGGCTCTAATTCGTGTGTTGTTCGCCAAGTGATGGTGGCTAGAATCGCGATGATGATGATTGGAATCGTCCATACCACCACTTCGATCTTGGTTGAGTGCGCCCAGTCAGGTGCATACTCTTCTGTGGTATTACTTTCGCGGTATCTATAGGCAAAGTAGATGGTCATCAGAATCACGGGGATGACGACGATCAGCATCAGCAACAGAGCCGTAATAATCAGCTCCTTTTCCTGAACGCCAACGCTACCTTTTGGGTCGAGCAATGCGGAGTTACATCCTTCGAGCATCAGGACGGTTCCCACCAAACCAATCCTCGACAGATTTGCTCTCGATAAAATGCGTTTATATCTTGAAGCTTCCATTAACTTTCTCGATGGTTATCCAGCCTCAGAACGAACGTCTGAGTACTGGTTGTCATGATCATTAGAATATTTATGTGTTGAGCATGTGAAACGCCGCATCTCAAAAAGCAATGCAATAAGGTTCGTTACTGCTGAGTTAAAACCACACAGAAAACATGACTTAATTGTTACATTTTGAAATACATTGTTACATTTGGCGCATTATGAAGAGTTGAAATTGAAAGCTCACCAAACAAACTTGGAAACTAACCTTCCATTTATGAAGACGAAAACTAAGAAGCAGTAAGCGATTAAGACACACATCAATTGCGTGCTACACGGATAGAGCCAGTACTGACAAGGGATTTAGAAAAAGTAGATAAACACTTGCTCACCACCAAAGCTCGGGGCAAATTCAAGGTACATTAGAAAGAACGAATAAATAGAAGTGTGACGCCCGTCAAGATTATGAATTCACATACCATTTACAAGGTATTCACTGATTAGATTATTCAAAACTTCCACTCATTCACCAACAAGATAATCAAGCATTCATCGATGCACTAATGTGACGAATTGAAAGAATATAATGACTAACAGAAAGGATAATTTGACTAATTGAGAGTGTAATAGCGGTGAAAAGACCAACAAAATGGTAGGAATTGGGATGAATTTATCGAGAATAACAACACCATAATCGAGCCAGATACGGCTCGATTATGGGCAGTTGAAGAGCAGTTAAATTGAAGAGACGTTAAATTAAAGATGCGTTAAATTGAAAAACAGTTATGCCGCTTGAGTTGCGATGGTTTTTCGCTGATTTCGAGTCATCAAGTGATAAATCACAGGTACAAAGTAGAACGAGATAAGGGTGGTTAATACTGTACCGCCGACAATCGCGACCGCAAATGGAGGCCAGAAACCGCCACCAGCAATAATCAACGGCATAAAGCCCCCAACGGTTGTAATCGTGGTCGAGCTGATATGGCGAGTACACGACATCACCGCCTCAACGACCGCATCAACATTCCCAGAGGAAGCCTCCTTGTCTAGCTTCAATTCGGTCAGAATGACAATGGCCGCGTTGATAGCTAAACCTGCAATGCCGAGCATGGCGATGATCACCGTAAAGCCGAACGGATAACCGAAAATCCACACCGACAACAACCCTAGCCCACCCGCCAACCCTGCTACCATGAAGATGATGCTGCTCATTCGGAACGAGTTGAATGACATCACCACCACCAGCACCATCAATACCACCACAACGGCGACATTCGAGATCAGGCTGTTGACTGAATTGTCTCGTTCAGCGGATTCACCACCAAAACCAATCGTGTAACCCGATGGCATCTGATAGTTTTCTAGGCGTTTTTGGAATTCATTGAGTACCGTTTGAGGCAAAACACCCGCTTCAATGTAGCCCTCAATGGTATTCACACGTTGCCCGTTACGACGAGTAATCGCGCCACGACTGGTGGTCAGTTCAAGCTCGGCCAGAGTCGAAACATTAATCCCCGTGGAATAAACATCTGAACTGATAGGCAGACGAATATTGCTTAAATGCGCTAAGTTCTCACGCGCCTCATCTGCCACACGAACACGGATTGGTACCGACTCACTGCCTTCAATCACAGAGCCACTTTCACGACCTGTCAGCGTAGTTTGCAGCATACCTGCGAACTGGTTCAATGAGATACCATTCAGCTTTGCGGTATCTTCATCGACCTTCAACCACACCTTCGGAGTACCTGGTTGCAGCGTTTCCCTTGTGTGCGTCACATGAGGAACACCCGCCAAAATCAATCGCACATCCTCACCAATCGCTTTCAACGTATCGAGGTTTTCACCATACACTCGCAGTTCAACGGGCGCGGTAAATGGAGGCCCTTGGTTAAGCTTACGTACCAAGATTTGTGCTTCCGGCACCTCTTCATCCAACACCTTTTGCAACTCAGGAATCAGCGCATTGGCTTGATCAAAGTTCTCTGTTTTCACCATAGCTTGCGAGAAGTACGGCGCATTATTTTGCCTTGCTTGCAGGTTGTAATAGAAAGATGGGAAGTTTGCACCCACGAGCCAATCGATACGCTCCACTTCAGGGTAACGATGAATGATATCGTCAATTTTTTCAGAGGTGTTTTTAGTGGCGTAAATGCTCGCTTGCGGCGGCATGTAAACCTGAATCTCAAACATGTCTCGGTCTGATGGCGGGAAGAATTGCTCAGTAAGCTGAGACATACTCCAGTAACCAGTAAACGGTACCAACAACACCAAAGCAATCGTGATGATTGGATGCGTGACACCAAAGCGGACAGAAGATGAGAACCAGCGCGTCAAAGCCGGGATTCTCAAACCCGTCATGTACCAATGGTGCTGCCCTTTCTTGTCGACATCACTGAGTTGTTTCGGCAGTAGCTTGGTCGCTAAGCCCGCAATTAAGGTGTGCGAGATGATGTAAGAGCCGATCAATGAGAAAGAAACGGTAATCGCAATACCACCGACAAATTCACCCGATGCTCCCGGCATCAAGATAATCGGGGCAAACGCCAACACGGTAGTTAAGGTTGAGCCTAATAACGGCACCCATAAATGCTTCAACGCATTCATGGTCGCTTCTGCTCGTTGTTGCCCTTTCAAACGATACGCCTGAATGGTATCGACCATCACCACCGCGTTATCAACCATGATCCCGAGCGCCACAATTAGGCCTGTCACCGACATTTGGTTAATCGGCACACCGGTCATTTTCATGATCGACAAGGTCAATAATGAGGTTAACGGCAGAGAAATTGCCACTAAGATCGCGGCACGCACACCTAAAGTGACAAACAGAACAATCAAGATCAGACCAAAACCGATCATCAAGCTTTTGCCTAAATCGTCTAAGCGAGTTTCGGTATAACCTTGCTGATTAAAGAGCACCGTCACCTTAACGTTACTTGGTAACTCTTGCTCAAATTTACCAATCAGAGCATTAGCTCGCGACGTCCAATTATCAACTCGCAGATCAGGATGCATTCTTGCCGCGACAATCACACCCGGCTCACCATCAATAATGGCAATCTGGTCTTGTGGGGTTTTCTCACCACGTTTCACAGAAGCAATGTCTTCCATGCGGATGATGTGACCGTTGCTGTCGGTGGCTATTGGCACCTGTTTAATACGTTCAATGGAATCAAGCTCAGACTTAATCTCTAAGCCAAAGCGAGAATAAGCACTGACCAATTCACCGGCAGAGTTTTTGGCGTCCGCCCCTTCTAGCGACTCAGCAATATTAGCACTTGATCGCCCTAACGCCGCTGCATCGGCCGTACGCAAACTGATTTGAATCTCTTCTTGTGGCATACCATATTCATCAACGAATTCGGTACCCGACAAAGTTCTTAGTCGCTTAGCGAGTTCTTTGGCATAACGCCCGAGTGTTAATCGGTCAGGCTCGCCTGAACCAGACCAGGTTAGAGATGCGATGGTTGTGAAAGCATAGGTATGGTCGCTATCGAGATCGGGAGAATGAGAGCCCGCAGGCAAAATGGATTCGATGTCAGATAACTTGTCGCGAGCTTGAGACCAAACCGGCTCAGGCTCGGTGATGGTGTCATTCAATTCTAAGGTGACAATAGACACGCCCGGCCTTGAGGTTGAGCTCACGAGTTTAACTTCACTCAGCTCACGCAGCTTGTTCTCGATAACCTCAGTAACTAAGGTTTCAACACGCTCGGCACTGGCGCCGGGGAAACTGGTAGTAATGTTCGCGTAACGGTTGATGATTACTGGATCTTCTGCACGTGGCAACGTCATGAACGCAGAAATACCACTCACCATCAGCAGTGCGGTCATTAAGATAAGCAGTCGAGTGTTGGAAATAGTCTCTATGATTTTCATGCTATTCCCTATTCAGCAGTAACGCTTGCTGGCTTCACGGTTTGTCCGGGAACTAAACGATGTAAACCACTGGCAATCACTTGTTCACCGTCTTCAATCGCCCCACTTACGTACGCTTGTTGATTGTTAGCAAACAACACCTGAACGCTTCGACGTTCGACCTTGTTGTCTTCACCAATCACAAAAATGTTCCACACACCGCGCAATCCATCAATCAAACCCGTTAATGGCACCCAGTAGCCTTGGTCATCAATCTGTTCGTCAAATTTCAGATAGGCAAGTTGCCCTTCTAATACCGCTGATTGTTCTGGAAACAAATAACGCAAACCGACACTGCGAGACTGTGTGTCAACCATTGCGCCCGGATTCAACAGGCTCACAGCGAATTCATCTCGCCCGACGCGAATACTTGGTGCGGAAAGTGAAGTAACCTTTTTCATTTGATGGGCAGGGATACCGATGAAGGCCTCTTTCCCTTCAGAGGCAAGCAGTGTAAGAGTTGGATTCCCTACATTCACTACATCTCCAAGCGATACATAGCGGGTTGCGATGGTCCCTGAATATGGCGCACGAACTGTCGATTTCACCAGCTTCAATTGATTGCCTTTTACCGAGGCATCAATACGCAGCAAGTTCGCCTGCAATACGCGTTGCTCACTGGTTAACGAATCAATCTCAGCTTCGGCACTGAAGCCTTTCGCTTTCAATGAACGTTGACGTTTAAGGTTCGCAGCCACCAAACTCAATTGAGCTTTGACTTCTTCAGCCTGCGCTTTCAGTTGGCTAGACTCGGTTTCCAAAAGTTGGGTATCCAGCCTGATCAACGGCTGACCCGTTGTGACTGTGTCACCGACATCCACCAGAATCTCGTTTACTTTGCCCGCCAGTTCGAAACCTAAATTGGCCTGTTGACCCGCCTTAACCACACCGACATATTCGCGTTGTACTGCATAAGAAGGAGACAGCGCCAAGGCCATCGTTTCCACCGTTAAAATGGTTTGGACGCTCGATGCCGTTTCAGCGGTTGAATCAACCGACTCTTGGGCTTGTTCCTTTTCGCCACATCCAACAAGAAAAGCCGACAACGCCACTGCCACTGCGCTTCCCTTCATCAATTTATACATACGTACTGTTCCTATGCGGTACTCAATTATGTTCTTTTTTTAGACTAACCAAATCAAACTAGACTGTCTAGTTTGATTATGTTAAAAATAAGTTTCATCGTTAATGATTGATAAAACCATCACAAAAAGCATAATGCTTAGCGTAAAACGAGACACATAGAACTGAGCACCAACAGGCACCAAGCTACGAGACAAACTAGGTAACGAGACAACACTAAGTAACGAGAAGCAAGCACGTGACTAAAATCATCAAGAGTGAACAGAAGAGATCGCAGATCTTAACCGCAGCCAGCCAACTTTTCTCTGAATATGGCTTCAAGATCAATATGGATCAGATAGCCAAAGCAGCGAACGTTTCCAAGCAAACGGTCTACTCTCACTTTAAAAACAAAGACGAACTTTTCGAAACCTGCATGCAAACCAAGTGTGCGGAGCGAGAACTCAGTCCTGCTGCCTTTGATATGGATGCTGCGGTGGGTGATGAGTTGGTGAAATTTGGTGTGAAGTTTCAAGATTTATTACTTGATGAACAATCTAGACAAACCTTTCAAAATGCCATTAGCCAAGCGAATACGCATCCAGAGATCGCCTCTATCTATTTAGAAACTGGGCCTCAGAAAACCACCAAGTTACTTGCTGATTATTTGCAGTCGAAAATAGACTCTGGTGATCTCACACTGTCGACATCAAGCTCGCCAGTCATTGCAGCCAGACAACTGCTGCTTATGTTCCATGGTAAGTCAGCGTATTGGGGATTCTTCGGACACGATAGTGGAGAATCTGAAGAAGAAAGACTTCACTACACTCGCGAATGTGTCGCGCTGTTCTTAAACGGCAATCAGCCTCGTTAATCGTTCGAGGCCCCTAGTTAATCGTTCAAGGTTCATGTCGCCGTTAACTCGCCTTTGAAGCTGACTCAAGAAGTAACTCATAGAAACGTTTAGCAGCAGGGCCTGTCTTGGCTCCTTTTGGTAAAGTCAGGTGCAGCGGAACGTGATACCCACTGCCATTTTCGACATTCAATACAGTGAGCTTGTCACTTCCTCGACTTTCAACAATGTGCTTTGGTAGTCGACAATAACCGACTCCCTGCTCTACCGCGCCAAACGCATGATCGAAATTATCCACCGTAATGCGCTGACTCGACTTCAACCAACCCACATCCTGTTTGTTGCCTTGGCTTTTAGTGCCTTGATTAGATCGTGTACCTAAATCTCGCACCACAATTTGCGGCAAAGACGACAGTTGATTCAACGACACTGAAACGGCACTTGCTAACGGATGTGAGCTAGCAACTACTGGCTCCATCATCGTAAAACCAAAGGCTTCGGCTGAGTAATTAGTAATAGGCAAGTTGATGATAGCCACATCAGCCAGTTCTTGAGTCACCATTTCCGTTGTTTTAGACAGGGATGTTTCAATCACTTGTATCGATGTGGTGTTGTTCTCCGTCAAAAATGTAGCCATCGGTTGATAAAGGCGTTCAAGGCAGCACAAGTGATCAACAGCAACCACAATTTCAGACTCAACACCTTTCGCTAGCTGTTCACTGATCAACTCTAGCTCGCGAGCTTGTTCCAACATACTGCTCGCACGGCGCAACAGTGATTTCCCATCCTCCGACAAGACCGCCCTACGACCTTCAACCTGCACTAAAGTCACGCCTAATTGGTCCTCCAATTTTCTCAGCGCATAGATCAGCGTGGTATGGCTCTTATTCAATTGTAGTGCCGCAGCCTGAATGCTGCCTGCACGGTCAATTTCGTAAAGCGTTTGCCATTGGTCGAGGGTGGTTTTCAATCTCATCGGTCTAAAATCCTGACAGTTAATAACTATATTATGAACTTTTCTGTCTGTTTTTTACAGGTAATATCTATTTCAACAGGCAATCAAGCCTCCTATGTTTTGCGAAATGACCATGAGTCTCAGCGCAATACCAAGTAACTGTTTGGAGAAATAACCATGAAATTATTACAAGTCGATTTTGAATTTAGCGGCCCATTTGGTGAAGAAATGTCAAACGCACTCGTTGACCTAGCAAAGTCTATTAACAACGAACCGGGCATGATCTGGAAAATCTGGACAGAGAACGAAGCAGAAAAACTGGGCGGCGGCGTCTACTTATTTGAAGATCAGCTGAGTGCTGAAACCTATCTGGCGATGCACGCTGCTCGCTTAAAAGAGATGGGCGTAGCGGAAGTGCGTGGGGTGATTTTTGACGTCAATCAGCCATTAACTACCATTAATAAAGGCCCAATCAACGGTTAATCAAACTTGTTCATTCTCTGAATGACAACAAAGATACTGAATCGCTAAGTCGCTAAGTCGCTAAGTAATAAGTAGAGAGATACGTAATGAACAACAAAACTTTTCTTAGCCTACACGGCATTATTTACGCAGGGTTTGCCATCGCACTGTTTTTTATGCCAACGGTAATGTGGCCCATGTATGGCGTGGAAATTAATGACAAGTACGCTTACTTTCTCTCTCAACACACAAGTATCTTTTTGGGTGGTATCGCAGCGATAAGCTGGTTGCTTAGAGACATTGAACCTGGCGTCTCAGCTAAAAAGCTCATCCAAGGTTTGGTGGTTACGAATATGCTTGGCGCCATCATCACACTGTATGCAGCGTTTACAGGAATCTTTGTTGGCTTTGGCTGGAGCGACCCAGCATTCTTCATTTCACTATCGGTACTCAGTGTTTTGCAGGCTCGTCGACAACGTTAGTTACTTACTTAACGAGCTAGCAAACACAAAGAACAAAGCCAAACAAAAAGGCACCGGTGAATTGCTCATCGGTGCCTTTCTTCAATCTAATGTAACTGCTCTCAAGAGCCAAGCATTAGAACTCTCCTCAAGAACTAGGCTTATTGTCATGCTCCACAAAAATCAGCTCATCGGTATTAAAGCCGCGCTCTTTCGACATCGCTTTGAATCTCTCCATGACCTCTGGTGCAACCTCAGGTGTTCTTGAAAGCAGCCATAAGTAATCGGTGTCTGGGCCAGAAATAAACGCATATTGGTATCCCTCTTTATCCAATTCAAACACCACATAAGCGCCGTAGAAAGGGCCAAAGAAAGACACTTTCAAATAGCCTTGTTCGCTGCCTTCAACAAAGTACGCCTTGCCTTCCGCCTCATTCCATTCGCCATCTTCATCCGAATAGCCACGGTTAATCACCTTCACACCGCCATCATCACGCAAGCTGTACTCAGCGCTGATGTTGTCTAAACCACGCTCAAACGAGTGATCCAAACGAGCCACTTCGTACCATTTCCCTAAGTATCTATCCAACTCGAACTGTTGAACGGGCTTAACCGTTTCGGGCATGCCGACACAACCACCCAATAAGATCACGCTAAGCAGCAATAATATTTTTTTCATCCTAACCTCGACTTGTTTTTATTAGTAATGCGAGTAAGTCTCTTGAAAACATAAACTTACATCCTTGGTAATACGTTAAATCCATTTTTATAGTTCACTTAACTGTAATTTATTCAGAATCTTATGTGAATCGTTTAGTCTGCGAATGAATCAATGGCGTTTCATTGCTATTCGATATTGAGTCGGTGTCACCTGTTTATAGGATTTAAACTGACGATTGAAGTTGGCTTGGTTATCGTATCCCACTTTCTCCAAGATCAAACTGACCGGCAATGACGTATTAATCAGCAAGTCGCACGCGACATTCAACCTGATCTTTTTAAGCCGTTGACTGAAGCTCTCTTTATAATGTTTTTGAAACAAGCGCCTAACGCTACTTTCACTGATATATAGGTGACTGGCTAAATCGTTAACCGAGATATCTTGAATGAAGTGATTCATTAAGAAGGCTTCGACCTTATCTAACTTATCGCTGATCTCATCACCTTCATTGCCCTTAAAGATCGGGTTGATCAACTGCACCACCTCTTGGTCATCAAGTAATACCGAAAACAATGAGAATAAGGTGAGTAACTGTTGGTGTGGTGGTTTCTCCATCACCCTATCTAACAATTCCGTTGCATTCTCTGCGGTAGCGGACGAAAACTGCAGGCCTTTCTTTGAATCTTCCAGCAATGCACGCAACGGTTCGAGCTCTCGACAACTGTCTATCAACGGCTCTATCCAGTCTTTACGAAACCAAATCACATGTGTTTCACATACTCGTTGGTCATCAGCGCTCTCTTCAGAATAAATAGCATGAGGCAAATCTGGCCCTACCAAAATCATGTGGTTGTGAAACACATCGCTTTGATGGTGCCCAATAAAACTATGGCCAACAAAGTGACGATGTATCGCTATCTCGTACTCTTCATGTCTATGCCAACCATAGCTTTTACTGTTCTCGACAATTTTCTTATAGCGCCAAGACATGCCAACTCGTTGTGGCACTTTTTCCAAGTAACCTTTCATTGCGATACTCAATGACCTTTTAATATTGAAAGTATACGTAACAAACCACCCAAGTCAGCACATTGACTGAAAAGTATTGAACATTGCGCTGACGGTACTCTTCTCTTCGTCTCCGATAAATATACTGCAAGTGAACTTAATCAGGAGAGCAACTATGGACACTTTATTATTAAAAATTCGCGATATGATTCTTGCCACACGTCAACAGTGGATCAGCGAGATCACCTACAACTACAATATTAAGGGTGACCACACCTGGAAATTCTATGGCTATAACTCTTATGACGAATATAAGAAAGATCTGCGTAAGAGCCTAAGACAAGAGCCGTAATGAAAGGCTTATTCAAACCACAATTTATTGATTAATCGCGGTTTTTATTTGTCATTCATGTAGAGTTTCACACTTGCCACTCGCTTTCTATACTTACTAAACAGTGGAACATGGAAGACATAATAATGAACAACAAGCTCACTCTGTCACGCACTGCATGGATAGCATTACTCGCAGGCTTAACCGCCGTAACGCCAGTGCTTGCACAAGCCAACACTATTGTTCAAACACAAACAGCAGTTCAAGCGCAAACATCTGTTCATAACCAAAGTGCTGACCAGATTTTTACCAATGCAGATATATACGGGCATCGTGAGTCGGACTCGATCGTTACCCATAACGGCAAGATCATCTTCATTGGTGACCAATCACAGGCGCAAACTTTTCAAGGGCAAAGTACTGATGTCATTGATTTAGACAATGCCTTTGTCTTGCCGGGATTTATTGATAACCACAATCATGTGTTTGAAGCCGCCTCAGAGCTGGGTGGCAATTGTGAACTCGACTCTGAAGCAACGCTGGAAGAGCAAATCCCCTACTTAGAAGCGTGTAAGATCAATGTTGATACCGATGGCAGAGGTTGGCTAATGGGTTATGGGTTTTCTTTGGAAGCGACTATCGATAGCGATTCTGACTATACACAGCTAGAGATCATCGACAGTATCTTCCCGGATCGCCCCGTGGTGCTTATGGAGCAGACATCACACTCGATGTGGGTCAACTCTAAAGCACTGAAAATTGCCCGAATTAGCCAACAATCTCCTGATCTACAAGGTGGCGCTTATTTAAAAGATCCTGATAGCGGCAAGCTCAATGGCATCTTATTAGACAATGCTGGCGATCAAGTGATGGAGATGGCGTGGAACAGCCAAAGCGAACTGTTTGATCAAAGCTACCAAGGGTTAATGTTCGGGCTTGAGGAAGCGGCAGCCCACGGCATCACCACCATTGGCGACGGCCGCATGTATTGGAAACGAGGTTGGTATGACGTTTGGCTAGAGGCCGAGCAAAATCAAGACTTAACGGCGCGTGTCTCGCTACGCCCTTGGGTGTACCCATCGATGGCAATTCCTTCTCAATTAGAAGTCTTTGAAAAGATGTATTCCGACGATAAAAGCCGTCTGTTACTTGTCGATCAGGTGAAAATGTACAGCGATGGCATCTTTATCAATGGCACCGCCAAAACGCTCGCACCCTACTTAGATACTTATCTACCCCAGTCTCCTAATGGCTTGAACTATATTCCGCCGGAACAAATGAAAGAGTGGCTAACTGCGCTCGAAAAAATAGGTTTTAGCGCCCACATTCATGCCATTGGTGATGGAGCGGTTCGTGAATCGCTTGATGCGATAGAAAGCATTCGCAAACAAGGTTCAACCAAGCCCTACACCCTAACCCATGTCGAATTAATCAATGATGAAGATGTGCCACGTTTTCGCCAATTAGACGTGACCGCAGATTTCCAAGTCGGCTCTGATTACGTTGCAAGGCATCAACACCAATGGGCCGAAGCTTTCCTTGGTGCTCGCCGTGCCAAAGCCATGATGAACTTAGACGCGATACTTAAGACTGATGCCAACATCACATTAAGCAGTGATTGGAACGTACACGACATCAACCCATTGGTCGGCATCGCGAACAGTTTAATCATGGGTAAAACGGGCCTAACTGATATCTACACGGCTATCGACGCTTACACGATTAATGCCGCTTCTAGCTTGGGCATCGACGACATCACTGGATCTATTGAGGTAGGAAAATCGGCGGACTTCGCGATTCTCGACCGAGACATCACCACAGTGTCAGCAAGACAAATAGCCAAAACTCAGGTGTTGATGACGGTGTTGCGAGGAAATGTGGTTTACGAAAAATAGAACCAACAAGCACGTCGAATTGGTTATCGCAACTCAAACGAAAACGAGCCAGCTTAATCAGCTGGCTCGTCTGTTATTCACATATGTATTTTATGTTGTGTTACGCGTTGGTCTTTTTTAGTGCTTTCTCATTTGATTCTTGCTTTTCATCCAGAGCAAAGTAGATCTTCGATACAATCACTTCAGCAACCAGAATCGTAAATACCACAGCGAAGAACGCTACTACACCGCCCCAAGGGCCTGTGAAGCTCACCTTGTCACCGAACATGAGGTTTATCGCTTCTAGCATGACGAATTTTGAGCCAACAAGAATAATGTATGTCGACAGTGCTCGATACACCTTAGGTGCCGTTCCAGATTTCTGTTTGAAGTAATCCGCTACCTTATGTTCTAAGCCAATAGAGAGCTTCAACAATAACTGTAGCAACAACGCCGCTATCAAAGAAATAGTGAAAGATTCAATGTTGACGAAGTCCCAGTACTCATCGAAAAAGTTAAGCACTACTAAGTCCACCAGCACGGCTAACGTGTAACCTACGAATAGACGTTGTGGAGTGTTGAACCCGTAAACTTTGTCTGATTTAGTCATTCTGTCTCTCTCTAATTTGATAAGTAGCCTTGATTTGAAATACATCTTAGCGTTCGAATCGAAGCAAAACTTACCATTTCATGACACTACTCAAAATCATTCACGACATTAATGAATCGTCATAGTGTCCTCGCGCCTCCACTTTTATTAATCCTGATCGCCCACGTATCACTGTAAAGTAAAATGGCACTCTCGAGTGATCTGCTACTACCAAGTAACCTGCCACTACCAACTAAAGAAAGAATAGAGACGCTAAATGGATGACCCTTATTTAAGCAATGAGTGTGTTAATTGAAATCTTGCGTCCAATAAGACATCTTCGATGCATCTGACTTACTGGCTTTGTATCCAATCCCCATCTTTGTGTGTCGGCTATTCATCACGTTTTGGCAGTGACCTTCGTGACCAACCCAACTATTAAGACCAGCATTGTTAACTTGCCCATCACTTCGCGGACTGGTGTAACCAAAAATAGGAATCACAACCGAATTGGATGAGAGGACAAACGCATTCTGACCAGAACTGTTCACAACAAAGTGACCTTGAGCATCTCTTCGGTACTGCTCATCTGAATTCAACTGGGCATTACTTGCCGTGTTATTGTCCCAAGCGATAGGAGCTGCTGGTGGGTAGTTACCACTCGAAAACGATGAACCAAAGGCATCACAATAACGTTGTGTCGACCTCGCACAATTTGTCGAGATAACAGATTGGTACTTGATACTGTTCTGGCTTAGATCTTCTGGAATATTCACAATTCGGCACCATTTTTCATCGGCAACGCCTTGACCGGGCATCCCCCAAATCGCGCCATTCAATAATTGATTTGTATCTAGTGAAGCGAAATCGATGAGAGTGTCGCTATTAAGCTGACCTAGATCCAAATCGATCTTTCCAGATGAAGTGTTCAACTCAAAGATCGAGGCCCCAACCTCCTTAGCTGCTGCATTAATTTTGTCGCGCTGTAATAATTCCCAAGAATCACCAAACCGCTCTTTTGACTGCTCTCCATAAGCTTGAGCGATAAAATCGTAAGTAGGTAAATTAGACTCTATCCCGCTCCCATCTTTGGAAACTACGCTGCCAACGGTTTTAAATTCCAACGAACTGTCGAACACCGCATCGTTAAACACATACGATCCCAAGTGCTCACTAGAACAAGAGTTACTTTGCATATCGTATCTATATTCAGAAATTGTACCGTCCACAAGTAACTGATGATTCTTCCTTTGCGCGCTTAATCCTGTGGTTTCGTAACAGTGCCAATCGTTAACAAAGTTGCTGCCATTATCGATAACGATTGTTGGTACAGCGATAATCACATCAACCTTCTGAGTATCTCCACTCTTGAACGCAGGCAGCTCATTTTTGACGGCAATAGATGAGAAATTTCTGATTGGATCCGTTTCTTCGATAAAACCTTCGATCGCAAAAATCATATTGTTGCTAAGAGCTTTAATGTCAGGCTGCTGAGAGGTAGATGATGAGCCGGGATTACTTGGATTACTTGGATTACTTGGAACATTAGCGTTATTAGACGTTGTGCTGTCACCTCCTGATGAACTTTCTCCTCCACAACCCGTAATAATCAGTGCTAGAAGGGCGACTGCCGAGATATTTTGTTTTTTCATGAGTTAATCCTTAACCATATATTTTTCTTGATGTAAGGATGTTGCCTCATAGAACGAACTTAAATTTCAGACCAATGTCAGAGCCCCTAAATACTGACACCGATTTAACATTTTATAAGATATTGTCAATTTAACGTTCGACCTATAAGTAGATGAACTCATTCAGTATTTTCCTTAGGCCTTCCGTTTAAGAGCCAGTTACAGTTCGGTAAATTGATTCTCAACACAAAGTGACGACGATTTGAAATACACCTTAACGTTCGAATAGGAAAAACTTAAAAATATAGAAAAGCACCAAAAGATAAGTCTCGTCATTGCTTGTCACCAAATGGCCATTCTTCAAATGCTGCGCCCCATATGATGACCCCATCAGCGACACACACTCATTTCCAAAAGGTGCAGACTATGAAAAAGCTAATCACTAACGCGAACGTATTTAACGGTGTTGATAACAACTTAATCGAGAACGTATCGATCCTGATCGAAGATAACTTGATCACTCAGATTGGAGAGATTGACCCAACGATTGCCGATGAAACGATTGATGCTCAAGGTGGCACGGTAATGCCAGGCCTGATTGATGCGCACGTTCATATCACGCTCTCTGCCTCTTTTAATGTCATTGATACGATGACGCGTGAAGAAGTGGCGATTCGCTCAGCAAAGATTTCTGAAGAGATGTTAATGCGCGGTTTTACTACCATTCGCGACGTGGCGGGTAATACGCTTGGCCTTAAAAACAGCATCGACAAGGGCTATGCCACTGGCCCACGTATTCTTCCGTCAATGGCGGCTATCTCGCAAACTTGTGGTCACTCAGATTACCGTCAAAACCAAGCGCAAGAGCGTTTAGCTAACGGGCATGAAGATTCACCAATGATGAAGCTTGGTGCAATGAAAGTGGCAGATGGTCGTTCAGAAGTCTTAAAAGCGGTTCGCGAACAGTTATTTATGGGCGCTTCTCAAATCAAGATCATGGCGGGTGGTGGCGCATCTTCAACGTTTGATCCGCTAGACACGTTGCAATTCACATCAGAAGAAATGAAAGCCGCGGTTGATGCCGCTTCTGATTATGGCACTTATGTTGCCGCGCACATCCACACCTCTGATGCGATGCGCCGAGCCGCTGAAGCGGGCGTGATGTCTTTCGAACACGCGACCATCATGGACGACGACATTGCAGAAATCATTAAAGAGAAAGGCATTTGGGTGATTCCTTCTTACTTTACCTCTTCATTGATTGCAGAGCGTAAGATCCCGCTGCCAAATGAAGAGACATACCGCAAGACAGAACGCGTAGGCAAAGCGATGTTCAAGTCAGCAGAACTGATTAAGAAATACGACATTCAGAACATTGCTTTTGGCACTGACTGTGTAGGTGAAACCAACGTTCACGCGACACAATTGAATGAACTTGGTGCGATTGAGCAAGTATTCGATACCATCACCGCACTTCGCATGGCGACATCAAACTGTGGACGCTTGTTCGAGATGTCGACCTATCAACACCCATACCAAGAAGGCAAGTTAGGTCAGATCGTTGAAGGCGCGTATGCCGACCTATTGATCATCGATGGCAACCCACTGGAAGGCGTGGCATGTGTTGCTGACACAGAGACACAAAAACTGATCATGAAAGACGGTAAGGTGTACAAAAACACGCTTTAACCTCGAAAAGCGCTCTTCCTACGCCAAACAACAAAACAACACATCTAAAGCAAATAACCGAGGTGACTAACTTGGTTGTTTGCTTTTTTTGGATCGCCTAAAGCTTATCTCGCCTTCAATTGAAAATGTTATATATCCAACTCGCGTAGTAAAATATAGACATTAACTTCCATACTACGAGTTAGTTTCCGTTTTTCGAGTTAATTCTCACTCTATGAATTAACTTTCACTCTATGAATTAATTTACATTTACGTATTACCCACCCAAATGGCATCCACCTAAAAACCACAAATGGAATATCAACTTGTAAAAATAAAACATAAACAATCTATAATTATTTCGTAAAAATACAGAATCAAGGGAATTATTTCAGCATAGATAGCTCTAACTAAATGTTAAATAATCATTTATCTGGAGGCACTATTCTAATGCAACTTTGGTAACCCCTCCCCCTTAAGTTGCACATTAAATAATTTGGATAAGTAAAAATACAATTAATAACTTTTTGTAATCAGGAATTAACAATGAGACTGTTGTTGTACTCAACATGTGGTGTTCTGAGTTTTCTAGGAATATTTGGCCTAGCTGCGTTATACATTGTTTACTAATTTGCAAACTACTTTTATAAGTTAATAAACAAATAAGAAAAAGCCCTAATAAATAGGGCTTCTTTTTATCCATCAATAAAAACAATGCAAATGTTGTAAATTATTCTATTTACTTTTCTCTTCTAGCTTAGCCTTTACTATTTGATATAGTTTTTCGTATGGCAGATAACCGGGGAGCAATGTTCCATCAATGAGCATCGCTGGTGTACCTCGAACACCCAACTTTGTAAACAAGTCATAGTTTTCAGCTACTTCAGTCGTTATTTTACTGTCTGAAGAAACGTAATCAGTGGCTTTGTTCTTCTTCGCTACTTTCATTATCGAACGAACGTTGTGAATGCCAGGCTTACTGATCAACATCTCTTCAACTGCTTTGTATTTTTCTTTGTCATTGTTCCAGACATTAAGTCCAAAAGTTGCTGAGTTCAGTGGCGAATCTCTCTCCTTTAGAGGGATATAAATATTTATCACCTTGATGTCATTAGGGAACTCATCCGCTATTTTTCGAAGAACAGGATCTAATTTTTTGCACCACGGGCAACTAAAATCAGTCATATTTACGATCGTCAGTTTTGGATGTTCGGAACCATACCAAGGGTGATGTGGGTTGTTATAAATAAAGTCATGACTCTCAGCTAACGTTTTATCAAAGCTACTTTGTTGATCTATGTAAGCAGCCAGACTGTCGTGAACCGAATCGATAATACCTTCGTTCGTTTCTAGCATTTGCGTTATCTCGGCAATTTTTTCTTGTTTTGTCATTGCGAAAGTGACGGGTGAGAAAGCCAGAGTAACCAATAGTGTGATGATGCTTTTTGTAATGAATTTCATATTTTTCCCATTAATACTTAGCTAACCAAAGTCGGGCTGCGATACCTATTGGCGTAGTAATTCCTGAAGTAACACTTGTTACTTTTCCATCATTAATAACAATGAGTGTTGGCGTTAAGGAGATTCCCCAATCGCGCGCAATTTTACCTTGAGTGTCATTAATGTTGTCGTAGCTATACCCTTTAGCATTCATATAGCGTTGAACTCTTTCATCTTTACCCGAAGTCAGTGATACACCAACGACGGGATAGCTTGATGAAAACCAATCAACCACTGGCGTCACAAATTTGCAGGCGACGCACCATGTCGTCCAAAAATAAACTAATACCGGCTCTTTCTTACTCATCTCTATTACATCTATCGGTTTACCGGATAACGACATCCCAACCATTGGCGGAACGTTCTGCATTGGAACGTCTTTTGTACGCCAATAATCAACACCAAAGACCACGACCAATGCGAACAAGGTATACAGTAATGCCGATCTCAACTTCTGCTTTTTGGTCTGAGGTTTTGCCTTAGCTTTTTTTCTCATCATTCGTCACCACCTCTTGCTTTCTCAATCGCTTCCATCACCGCATCACTGGTTAAGATGACAGGAAGCTCAATACCTTCAGGAGCGTTAGGGCCATAAACCACATTGAACGGAACACCGAACCGGTTGTGATCTTGTAGGTATGACGTGACGCTATCACTCGGTACAGTCCAATCCCCCTCCATCGGCACTACATCACCTTCAGTCAATACGCTGTAAACAGGATCTTGTAAGAGAACCCCGATCTTGTTTGCTTTACAAGTCACACACCAATCAGCGGTAACATCAACAAAAACCACTTGGCCATTCGCAACATGCTCATCAATGACTTCGGTAGACAACGCTTCCCACTCAGGTTCTGGTGGCAGCATTTTGGATGTTGCTTTCTCGACAAATAACGAGGCAGAGATAACACTCAACAGCAGCAAGGCAACAGCACCCGCAGTCTTGATTCCATGCACTTGAACCAACCTGACAAGCAATAGGCAAACACTGACCGCCAGTATTGCGTATAGCCACAATTGAGGGACATGAGGTCGAAGCAAGCTAAAGAGCCAAACGCTAGTGATTAGCATCATTCCGCCGAACAGGTATTTAACACGGTTCATCCATGCTCCTGGTTTAGGCAGCGCCAAAGCTATCGATGGGAATGCAGCAACGATGATCCATGGAAGTGCCATACCAACGGCAAGTGCGGTGAAAATACCAAACATCGTCGGGATAGTCGTGGCAAGAGCAAATGCAACGGCTGTCCCAAGAAATGGAGCAGAACATGGCGTAGCCAATAGCGTTGCGAACATGCCTTGTGTAAAGTGTCCGACGTAACTACTGTCTCCTTTGGTTGCCATCCACGTATTTGTATTCGATGAAAGACGGATCTCGAAAAGCCCTAACATGTTGGTGCTGAAAAGGGCTGTGACGATAAACATCCCACCGATAAACCAACCGTTTTGGAACTGAATTCCCCAACCGATAACGCTGCCTGATATTTTTAACACAGCCAGGAAAGTGGCGATTAACCAGAAGGATGCGAGGATGCCACTCGCAGATGCAAGGAATTGGAACCTAACCTGTTTTCTTGCCATGCCTTGAGCAGAAATAACCCCACTCAGTTTCATTCCAAGTACAGGGAATACACAGGGCATGATATTGAGAATCAACCCTCCTAATAGCGCCAAAAGCACCATACTTATCATGGAGCTATTGCCCACAATGCCGTTAGTAACAGTGGCTGGGTATTCTGTGATGAAGTCTTTGTCTTTGATGCTGACACGAATGTGCTGGTTGTTGAGATCGGGTGTGCCCATCCAGCTGCTTACGTCGTAAGTCGCAATGGCTTGGTTACCTTCAATTTCAATGTGAGGAATACCAAATTCAGCATCTTGCATTTCATCTGAATCACCATCCACGATTATATCGGGTGCAGTCCAACCAATTTGATGTGTAGCAATAACTTGAAGTTGCAACTTGTGAGCATCCCAAATCGTAGATGTGCCCTCTACAAGCGGTGAGTCTTTCGGCACTTCGCTCATTGCTTTTGCGTAGACAAGCATCGCGTCGTTATCCACAGTCATCTCACTTGGGTTAAACACCAAGTTGATGTCAAAATCCGTGAGAATACATATGGTGGTGCATGAAGACATCGTCAGCACTGCATGGAGCTCAACAGGTTTGTTCATATCATCAATATGAAGATTCATCGGAAAGATGATGTTGTGCTTGTAGCCTAGCGTATCTATGCCGAGCAAGTTGAAGCGTTGAGGAAACTTCCAAAACCATTGCAATTGCGAAACGTTCTTAGAGTCGGCCCATTTAATTTTGGGCGCAATGCCTCCTTCGCCAGGACTTCTCCAGTAAGTTTTCCATTCATCAGAAAGGTTCACTTCCAGATAACCCGCCGCGGTTTTATCTTCTTTATTAATTTGTCCTGTCATGACAAAGCGCGTTTCTACATACGGATGTAACTTGTCTTGCATCCAACCCGTGGTAACAGGAGTCATCGATTCGCTCGCACTTGTGCTCACAGTGAATGTTGAACACAACGCAACGAATAGCCAAAGCACAACAAAGCGCAATGACATTTTGCTTTTAGGCATGTCTAATTTTTCCTTAAAAAATGAATAATATGAGTGTTAGTTAAACGCTCTTATTCTCATTCTTTAAAGACACAGACCTTAAGATGGATGCGCCTACCCTTGTGGAGGATTGGCTCGGTGAAGGGAGGGAAATACGGGACAGTACTTAGCAGCCACAATACGACGACAACGAGTATGAAGTACGTGAATATAGCTTGATCATTGACTTGGTGGTGATCAAAATTTATCAGGTGTTCTGATAACTCACATTTTTGGACGGATTGGCCGTCTTGGGATTGAGATGCCCCATCAATAAAAACGCCACCATCGCTAATCTTGTTTGCCTGCACGGCAGTAGAAATAGCAGAATCACTGTTGTCATAATTTACTTTGCAGCCTTGGATAAAACTCATATTACTGGCGAGACAGAAACAGATAACCCAACCCACTAATAATAGTGCGCTACGAGTTAGCTGATGTGTGTTTCGACTTGAGATCATATCTAAACTACAGATGTCTTGTGATGGTAAACGTAGCAATACGACTTAACTCAAATAATAAAGTTCAATTTTTTTCGTATGGCCGATAATTTTCATGAATCAAAGCGATTGAGAATGGCAAGAATCGTATACCAACAATCAGTATCGGAAAGACAATAATCAGTATCGGAAAGACAATCTCTAAAGCACATCAACAATCGAAGTATCACTCGCCATTAATGAGAGTGATGCCCCAAGAGCGTTTGTTGATCGTTCATTGTCCTCACTATTGAAAATAGAGTTAGACCTCGTCGATATAGGCACAGTGGTGGATTTAACAGATCCCCCTATTGAAAAAGGGAATGCAAAACTCGGTATGTGGCAGCCACTAACATTCTTACTTGAAGATAATGCTGGGCTCTATTTTCTATCTGAATATGACCCAAATAAAGTCCCAATTCTATTTGTGCATGGGATCAATGCCACCGCGTTAGATTTTGCCCCACTGATTGAAAAAATCGACCAATCTAAATATCAAATATGGGTGTTCAACTACCATTCTGGTTTATCCCTGTCTTTGAATTCGAAAGGCTTGAACAATCTGTTACATACAGTTGTGAATGAATATAAGAACCAGCAACTACATGTTGTTGCCCACAGCATGGGTGGCTTAGTCGTGACTAACAGTATTCGCCAGTGCCGTATTGGGCAGCTATGCGATTTTGTAAGCAGCGTAACCACCATCTCTTCGCCGTTTGGTGGTGTCGAGTCAGCTAAGCAAGGGGTTGAGTACTCACCCGTAGTAATGCCTGCATGGATTGACTTAAACCCAGACGGGAAATTTATCTATTGATAACAGTAAGATTCACATCCCCCACTTTTTAGCCTTTGGTTATAACTCTGGCGATCTATTTAATACCAACAGTAACGATGGCGTCATCAATTTATCAAGCCAGTTGTCACGCCCCGCTCAATTGAATGCCGACCAAATTCGTGGTTACAACGAAAACCATCTCAGTATTTTAGATAATGATGATCTGTTTGAAGACCTGTCGAGCTTTTGGCTAACAGCAGAGCAATAACCCCTCCCTATACATAACCCGACAAACCAGTTGGCGTGAATGGTATGAACATTGGCGGTATTTGCACTGCAAGCCAACACGCCAATCTTTATTCTACTCCCATAAATCAGCACATGGAGTGACGCTAAGCCTAGCGAGCTAGGTTTCGAAACAAGGATAGTGACTTTCTAACTTGGGATAGAAACGATGACTATCAATGAATTAAAACGCAGAGATTTTTTCAAAGTTATGGGGAAAGGTGCAGTTTCTGCTGCGGCTATCTCTCTGCCTACCTTAGCGAATGCAACACCAACTTCGCCAACCAATTTGCCTTCAGATCACCAAACCGTTGACTCGCCACTTGATGCGACCGAGATGGCAAATCTGATAAGAGACAAAAAAGCCTCGCCAAAAGAATTCGTGCAAGAAGCCATCTATAAAATTCGCCAGACCAATGATCAGGTTAATGCGGTTGTTTCTGAGTGCTTTGACTTAGCGCTAGAGCGAGCAAACTCATTTAACCCGAACTCACCCTTTGCTGGCGTGCCTTTCTTGGTAAAAGATTGTGTTGATGTTGTTGGGCTTGAATGCACCCTGGGTTCGAAGCTAAACCAAGGCAGAAAACCCAACGCGACCTCTTGGTTTATTCGAGCGACTCAGAATGCAGGGCTGAACACCATTGGCATGACGAACATCCCTGAGATGATGACACTAGGCTGCACACAGAACTCCCTTTACGGCGCGACGCGCAACCCATGGGATCTAAGCCGAGGTGTTCACTCATTGACTGGCGGTGGCGCAGCGGCGATTGCAGCTGGCTATGTACCCTTAGTGCATTCTACTGATGGCGGCGGCTCTTCTCGTATGCCCGCTTCAGCGACTGGTATTTTTGGCTTTAAACCAAGTCGAGAATCTTTGATCTCAGGGCTAACTGATGGCTCAACAAACGAAGGTTTTACTCATCAATCGTTTATGTCGAGAACCGTTCGTGACGCGGCTTTGGCTGTTTCAGTCACAGAGCAACATACAAAAAATGACTTTGAGACGCCTTTTCCTCGAACCCCAATAGGAATGGTTAATGCTTCTCTTAACCGTCAGATAAAGATTGGCGTCACCCTAAAAGATATCCACGGCAGGCTCCCCGATGAAGATACGCTCGCAGCCATTCGCTCTACGGTCTCTTTGCTCGAAAGCCTTGGGCATATCGTTATCGAAGTTGAACAACCAATCCAAGATGGCGATGTGTTCATGCGTAACTATATGGGCGTATTTGGAAACAAGATGGCAAGCTTTGCTGAGCAATTCGACCGCTTAGGTATGCCGCTAGAATCGATGCCAGACAAAGTCAGCGACAACGTCGTCTATTTAGCTCGCACGATGCAAGCTCGCTTAAAAGCCACTCCTAGCTTGTATATCGACTCTCAAGAACGATGCCGAAACTTCGCGACCAATCACAACCGAGAGTTCTTTAAAAACATCGACATTTGGCTCACCCCTTGTGCAAACCATGTTCCTTTGGACATCGCATATTTCGACCAGAAAGCGCATTCCGGCAAAGAGATATGGGCACGTTCAGAGAAATTAATGTCCTACACACCAATCGAAAACGTGGCAGGCAATCCGGCGATGTCGGTTCCCTTGTATTGGAACAAGCAGAACCTTCCTGTTGGTAGCCATTTTTCCGCAGCAAGAGGCAACGACCGCCTGCTATTTGAATTGGCCTATCAACTAGAACACGCCAAGTCTTGGGCAAACAAAAAAGCCCCAATAGCACTTTAAGAAGCAATTCACTTTCAAGAGCTATTTATTTTCAAGAGCTATTCGATTTCGAAATCAGTTCGATTAAAAAACTATTCAAGTACGAGTCTTTTGATGAAACATATTATTTTCCTATTCTTGGCAAGCCTGACGCTCGCACCACACTCATTCGCAGCTCTAGCACCAAGCGAAGGCTTCAGTGGCAACATGACCTTCCTAACTGGCTTCACCGCAAACTCAAGTAACCTCGATGTTGGTCAAAGCAACCATCAATCTCAAGCCGATTTAATGTCGTCGGGTAACACGGAAGCCGAGGGAATGGTCGCGGTTTTGGGTTCGGTGCAATACACCTTTGGCGCTTTGAATCACAAACAGTTTTTCTTAGGTACCTCAAGAGACGACATCATCACAGGTACGTTGGCATTTGAAGTTGGATATAGGCAGCAAGTGGAAAGCGGAATGGTGGTCGATTTTTCTATCTTGCCGACTCTGATATCAGGCGAAGTATGGGATGACCCTTATGCTGTTGACTCAAATAGGAAAGAAACCGACCTCACTGGCACTGTGGTTCGAATGCAGCTTTCAAGAATAATGGGCTCGAACTTTAATCTCGATGTCGCTTCTGGTGAGTCAGACG
This sequence comes from Vibrio sp. 10N.222.47.A9, assembly GCF_963872585.1. Lineage (NCBI taxonomy): Bacteria > Pseudomonadati > Pseudomonadota > Gammaproteobacteria > Vibrionales > Vibrionaceae > Vibrio > Vibrio sp. 10N.222.47.A9. The sequence goes on from NZ_CAWNBB010000021.1 coordinate 204,492, forward strand.
TTAAAAAAGAAAACACCGGCCTAAAGGGGCTTGGATTAACCGAAGAAGAACGCGCATTGATGATTCGAGAACGAAAGTACTTTTATCTCAAATCTGGTTACCAGTACTTCTTGAAAGATGGGTCAGGCATTCTCACACCTTCAATGAATGTTTTCTCTTCAGATTCTGAGGGTGATGCACTGTCGTTCTTGAGCCTTGGCGCGGAAATCAACCTAGCAAAAAGATACGGGAATCATGGTCTTGCTTTAACACTCAATGCAGCAAAACGCAGCTATGATAAAGAGAACCCAATCTTTAATAAAACACGCGAAGACAAAGACTTTGGCGCCTTCGTTGCTTATGAATACGCTAATATCTTTGATGCAAAAAACTGGTCTCTGGTGTCACTACTCGGCGCGAAGACAACGAATTCAAATATTGAGTATTACCAATCATCGCAATATGTGGTTTCAGTCGGTGTTGATTACAAATTCTAAGGTTGAACTGAGGTTTTCATTACTTGTAACCCGTAAACAAATCCTTTAATTTGGACATATTACCGAAAAGAACACTCTTCAATCGCCAGCAATAACAGGGAGTTATGGTGGAAAGTTTTAGTACTCAATTGCCCATATTTTGGTTTAAAACTTTAGATTCTGCTATTCAGGCTAGAATTGGAGACAGCAGCGATATCTGGTCGGGAGCAGAGGTCTATAAACAACTTTGCTCCGCCGAATCGATCTCGGCTTATCAGCTTCAAACCGCCATCACCAATATCTACCAACGCTTTGATCATGAACTGATCGACCTATTTGATGAGTCCGCCCGCTACTTCGATGAGCTTGAAATGGGCGCGCCGGTAATGGCCATGCTCACCGCGCCAGATCTCGCCAGCTTTTGCCAACTGTTGAGTCGATACTCCATTCATATACATCCGTTACTGAAAATTTTCAGCCGTGAAACCGAGAGTGGTGAAGTCGAGCTTTGGGGTGTCACACCCGAGTACATTGACGAAACTACACTGATGACACACATCAGCTTGGGGCTCTATTTCAGTATTATGATCAAGCTCGTTCGCAGGTACCTTAATGCGCCGAATCAAAAACTCGCCATTCACATCCACAAGAACACCATCGGTGATGAGTTCTTGAGCATCTATGAGCGTGTCTTTAATGTTGAAATGAAGGAGGGCTTCCCCGCCCGCTATCTCCTTTTTCCTAACGATCTTGTTCAAGCAAAACCTCGTCAATTCCAAGCTGACTTTCATGCAGAGTTAGTACGAATCGCCGACCAACAGATGGAAAAAACGTTAAAAACTAACCTGATCTACAAAGTGAATGAAACGTTCAAAGTGCTCGCGGTGAAAGACACCAACCTAGATAGCGTGGCGAGTAATCTTCATATCAGCCCTCGAACCCTGAATCGTAAGCTTAAACAACAAGGTGTGAGCTTTCGTCGTTTGTTCGATAAATACCGACTTGAACTGAGCATGACTTTACTGAATCAAAACGACGGCAATATTACCTATGTGGCTCACGAGCTTGGCTTCTCAGACTCGAGCGCATTCAGTCGAGCATTCAAGAATTGGACTGGGCACTCTCCTACTGAACTCAGGTCGTAACAATAAATCTCGCACCCCATATCACTAAGCAACGAACGACATTGTTCTTACTTGTTTTTTTGTTCTTACATATTTTCGATTCTCATGTATTATGTGCGCCCATAATTGTATGACAAATATGTAGCGCCGTTTCTGTATGACCAAAGCCACCAACCACGCGATTTTACTCTTAGTATTCGCCAACCTGCTCGCCTCCTTTTCAGACGTCTCACTCAAAGTGCTGAACGGTGAAGTGCCCACGTTCCAATATGTGTTTATCCGCCAACTATTGAGCGTGATGTTGCTGCTTCCTTTTTGGCTAAAGCTACCCAAAGAGACACGCATGCAAGGTGGCTGTCGCATCAACTTCTTACGAGCTCAATTCATCCTAGTAGGTAGTGGCTGCGCAATGATTGCTATCACACACCTAACGTTGGCGACCGCAAATGCGATGTTCTATGTTGGGCCCATTCTTATGCTCCCGCTTTCTATTGTTTTACTGAAAGAGAAGCCGACATCATCAAAAGTGGTGGCGACATTGATTGGTTTCGTGGGTGTGTTAATCGTGTTGCGTCCAGAGCAATTTCACTGGGCCGCTATTGCAGGCTTAGGCAGTGCGCTCGCGATGGGTGTCGGCAATATTTTGATTAAACGTCTTCACGCAGAACAACACATTATCTCGACACTATTTTGGACCAGTGTGATGACTCTACCGCTGGCGTTGGCTCTTGCTCTGCCTGCATGGGCGGCGATTGAATGGCGTCATGTTGGGTGGATTATGGCAATCAACCTATTTGTTCTGGGATACCATGCCCTTGTGGTGGTGGCTTATAAAAAAGCGCCAGCAAACCAAATTGCTCTCGCAGAATATTCGGGGTTGGTGTTTGTGACCCTATTTGGCGTGATGTGGTTTGACGAGATTCCAGACATGTTAACCCTTGTCGGTATTAGCCTGATCGTCATTCCTATGATGCCAATAAAGTGGAAGAAGTACTTCAGCAGGTCAAATCAAACGGCTCTTGATGTAGAAGCCAATCAGCCTAAGCCTTAATCGTCGGCAGCATCATTAAAGCGCATTGAGCTAACCCACTTTCGACTTATTCAAACTAGAAAAGGGACCGGTATTTCTACCCGTCCCTTTTTATTTTCGTTTGTGTAAGGTATTACTTAAGCTTGAACACCAACACTTTGTTATATGCCGTCACCATCAGTAAGTCTTGCTGTTTCCCGCCAATTTCTAGGTTGCTGATATGGCCCGCATCGATAGCAATGAAGTCTATTTGCTTACCGTCTTTATCGAACACACCCACTCCACCATGCGCTGCAACAAAGAGGTTGTCATCGGCATCAACAGCAACGCCATCAACCATAGGTTCAGAGCCAGACTCAGCTTTCACTTGAGCAAATTGCGTCTTATTGCTGAGTGACTGTCCATCAACATCAAATCGGTATACCCAGCCATCAGATGTGTCGGCAACGTATAACAAAGATTCATCAGAAGAAAAAGCGATGCCGTTTGGTAACTTGAACTCTCCAGTGATCAACTTTAGATCACCATTTAGGTAACGATAAACGCCATTAACCGCTTGCTCTGGTTCTGCCTTTGCTGGGCCGTAACCTTGGATACCAAACGGAGGATCGGTAAACCACACGCTTCCATCGCTATTAACGGTTAAATCGTTCGGGCTATTAAGCAGCTTGCCGTTATACGTTGCAGCGACAATCACTTTCTCTCCGTTGCCCTGACGGTACGACAGCTTTCTATCATGGCGGGCAGCCCACAGGTTGCCTTTGGCATCAATATCGAGACCATTGGCATAGCCAGAATTGTCATCAAAAACGCTCAACTTGCCGTTAAGATCGTAAGAATAGGTTGTGTTATTTGGAATATCGCTAAACAAGAAACGTTGATGTTTCACATTCCATGTTGGGCCTTCAACAAAGCCGAATGAGTCTCCAACCAATGTTGGGTTGCTTTCTACAACAGAGGCAGCTGAAACATTCATAGAGGCAGCCATTGCAGCGGTAATAAGTAGTAATTTGTTCATTGTTCTTCTCCTTTCTGTTTACGTTTTGAATCTTAGTTTCTTGAAGGAGTGAGAAAAACAGTACAAAATGACTTCACTGTTTACTAAATGGTGTTAATGATGAATTTGATTTATATGCAGACCTACTTGACTGTTGCCGAAGAGCAAAGCTTCACCAAGGCCGCTGAAGTATTGGATGTGTCAAAAGGTTTGGTGTCTCGGCATGTACAACGACTCGAAGAAACATTGAATTCTAAACTGTTTCACAGAACGACTCGTTCTATCAGCCTCACGGAAGTAGGCGAAGAGTTATATTCCAAAGCAAAACAAATTCAACTGTTGGCAACCGAAGCCGAAATGCGTGTATTAGACATGACACAGGAAGTGGCAGGCGATTTAAAAATTACCGCCCCGATAGAGTTTGGACGTGCGCTTTGTCGTCATATCATTCCGACTTTCAAGCAAGAGTACCCAAAAGTAGATTTGATTCTCGACTTTGGGCCGATGAAAAAGAAGATAGAGTCTGGTGACTTTGACATTGCTTTCCGAGCTTACGATGAACTGCCTAATGATGTGATTGCCAACGATCTCGGGCATATCCGCAATGTTCTCGTTTGCAGTGCGGATTACGCATCAACTTACCCACTCGCCACCACCAAAGACATCCATAAATGCAGCTTCATTCTTAACAGTCAAAATGAACATTGGAATCAGCTGGAGTTGATCAATGGCGAACAAACCTACCATGTTGAAGTCACCGGAAGCGTTAGTTCGAATACTTACAGTTCAATTTTAGAGTTAGCAATGCAAGGGATAGGTGTCGCCAGCTTGCCGTTCTATCAAGTTGAAGAGCAGCTCAAACAAGGTGAGCTTATTCACGTGTTCCCAGAATGGTCGATAAAAGCCCAGAAGCTAAGCCTTATCTATGCTCAAAGAAGGGTGACACCGCAGAAGTTGGTCACTTTTAACCGAGCGGTAAAAGAGTGGTTGGAATCGAATAACGCCTATACGTTGTGAGTCTTAGAACGCTGAATCTTTCAATTGGAATGCATGTGCGTTCCATTCATATCAGGCGCAATCACAATACTTTTCAATAGCTGATAGGCTGCCGTGTGTTCGTCGATTTTGAAACACCCTCCCCCTCAAGTTGAGTTCATCACCCCCTCTAGATTAACGACCGAGGGGGAGAATCTTCTTTGGCGCTGAATGTGAAAATGCGCATGTAACGATCGGTATTCTGTTCCTCCCCTTTCCACTAAGCACAATGAATCGAAGATGCGGATTAAGGGGAGATTAGGAGGAAATTAGAGGTTTGGCTAACACGGATTTGCTCCAAAGTGAGTTTCAAACTTTGTTGTCACAATTTTCTTTGGATAGGCACGTTGATTGAATTTAATTTTATTCTCATACATTCCACTCTATTAACACGAAAGGAACGGAAATAAAATTTCAAATTTTAATATCCTTTTACATTTAGCGATGTCCTCTTCCGACTTAGTCTCAGGGCTACAGCACACCATATATTCAATTCCATCTCTCTTAAATTTAAGCGCATCCCTGCAACAAGCGGGAGTCAAAAGAGAGATATCATAGCTACCTGTTTTAGGTGTATGCATCTTTCGATACCAAGTATGAGGGTCAGTATCAAAGTCCCCCAAAAGCTCTCATGCAACTTTAGCAAAAAATAGTTAATGAAATGGGTTCATTCTTAACTAAATAAAACGAAATTTCCAAGTCATTAAATTATTTTTGAAAAATTAATTAGCTAATGCTGAACGTGATTCATCAATCATTATACGGGCAAAAAACAATCAAATTAATGAAGTGAATCACATCTGTTTGTTCAGCAATTTGATCCTGAAATCATTATCTGTAGCTTATTAGCTGAATCGATTCAGCTTGAATATTACAACTAAAAGGATCAAATTATGAAACTAAAACCTCTTATCGCTGCTCTTACTTTTATTACTCCGCTTTATGTTTCAGCAGCTGAATTTACCCTAACAGATATCGCTACAAATACTTATATTGAAAATTGGGATATTACAAACCAAAAACTTGGTTTCGAAAACACTCAATTTAGTATAGAGAAATTACGTTTACATGGCGGTAAACAAGAAAGTGTTGACCTCATTGTTATAAACAATGGTGAACTGGAAGTGACCTTAGTACCAACGAGAGGCATGGGGATTTTTAATGTAAAAAAAGATGGAAAGCGAATTCTAGGTTGGGATTCACCAGTAAAAGAGATAGTTAATCCAGTCTACATCGATTTAGAAAGTCGTAATGGACTTGGTTGGTTGGATGGTTTCAATGAAATGATGGTGCGCTGTGGTTATGAATGGACAGGACATCCTGGATTAGATAACAACGGGCAATTATTAAGTTTACATGGCAGAGCACAAAATACACCAAGTTCAACAATAAAGGTCATCATAGATGATACAGCCCCACACAAAATTACAATTGAAGGAACAGTTTCTGAACGAACCTTTAAAAAGGCAGAGTTAGTTACCAAAACGTCCTTCTCAATAACTCCTGGAGAGAATAGATTTACTGTTAATGACACTCTAACGAATAACTCTGATTATGACGATGAATACCAAATTATTTATCATTCAAATTTTGGCCGTCCTATATTAGAACAGGGATCAAAAGTATATGCAGCTGCTAGTGAAATTTCGCCGTTTAATAGATATGCAGAAAAAGGGCTGGAAGATTGGCAAACCTATTTAGGACCAACTAAAGGTTATGATGAAATGGTATACAACCTAAAACCGCTAGCTGATCAGAATGGAAATACATTAGCCGTATTACATAATAAAGCGGGTAATTTAGGCGTATCGATGCAATACAATACTAATCAATTACCAGTTTTAACGATCTGGAAAAACACCGATACTTTACAACAAGGTTATGTTACCGGTATTGAGCCTGGCACTAGTTATGCCTACAACACTAAATACCAACGCCCTTTGGGACTAGTCCCAACGATTAATTCAGGTGAAAGTAAGAACTTTGATATTACTTACACTGTGTTATCTTCTTCAAAAGAAGTAAATAGTGCTGTTAACGATGTAAACAAGCTTCTTGATGGTAAAAAAATACAACAAGTAACAGAGCCAATAGTAGATTTAAGCCAAGTTAAATAAGCAGGATTAGTCTAGACTAAAATTGTTCATCAGTGAGTCGGCGGATTATCTACCGACTCATTTTTGTCCAGAAGCTTCGTAGGATGAATTTTTACCTTTGGTACTTCCTATCTCGAAAGTGCCCCAAACGTTTCATTAGGTATGGCACGAGTAATACAACTAGCTAATGTGAAAAACAGGTACATTGCTCACCAAACAGCGATAAAAAAATTCGTTTCCAAATTTTGAAATAGACCCAGTAAAGCGCAGTGTTATTTTTTGTTATTGTGGATCTACATGCCCAGAACAAGTATAGGACTGACCATCAACACCACGAATAGCGATCTGGTAGTTCAGCGCCAATCCATTGCCGACGATGTCTGACAGGCCCTCAGTTTCTGGATTGTTCATGCGATCGTGGTACATCTGACAAACGTGTTCTTCACCATGCCATTTTGATTGCACCTCTTCGATTCCATCAGCCTCGATGTCTACGCGAGCAACTCCATTTGTGCGCTTGGCTGCTTTGGTCGTGATGATCGTCGTCGTCATTGATGTATAACGGATACCATCGATTTTCGAACTGGCTTCGGTAAGTTGGTCGTGGTCTGCGTGTGTGATAATTGGGTCAGACACGAAGGCGTTCGCAGCCTTTACCTTCAAGCTGGTACAGCCAGTAATTGTCATAAGTGCAAGTGCGATAGCTGTTAAACCAATGGTTTTGATTGAGGTCATTTCATTGTCCTGTTAGTCATTCTGTCTGGGGTTCACTATAAACAATAAAACACTGTATTATTAGTTCAAACTATGAATACTAACTTACCGATAATGGAAGGCCGCGACTAAGATTGGTTACTTGTTTAAGACTGCTCTAAGCCTAACTCTTCACGTGGTTGGTCGTGAATGTCCTTGGGGGTTCGTGTCATAAAGAGCTATGTTAGATCTGGGTTATCCATAAGCTTTGTTAATTTAGAAAAAGCGCAACTCAATTTTATCCAAATCCAATTCAACACACCCAAAACAAAAAGGGATTGGTATCTCTACCAATCCCTTCACTACTTATTTATAAAGTAACAGCTCTTACTCTCTACAAACTCTCAATTGCCTTTTGTACCGCAGGGCCAATCTGACGCTTGCGTGAAGTGACGCCTTCTAGGGTCAGCATATCGCTTGTTGGTTCGGCATTGAAAGCTGACTTAATGACTTGGTAGTCGCTTTCGTCCACCCACAATAGGTTAGCTTCTTTGTTCTTAGTGTCTGTGATAGAGAAGAACAGATGGTCCAAGCCGTTCTCTTCTTTGTAGGCTTTCATAGCCGCCAAAAGCTCATCTTTTCGGTCAATCAATTGCTGAGCCGTTAGCGTTTCAGCCACACCGATACCCACCTGTTTGCCACCGTATTTAAAGTTTTTGTAATCCAGCGTCAGAATGGTTTCAGAAGAAAGATGACTGAGATCCGACTTAGCAATCAGCATCTGTTGACCGAAATCTTCGATATGTGAAATACCTGCAACTTTTGCCAGCTTTTCAGCATATTCACGATCATGCTCAGTAGTGGTTAATGATTGGAATACCACAGTGTCAGAAAGGATTGCGCCTAAGCCTACACAAGCAAGGTGCTTAGGTAGTGTCACATCCAGCTTTTCAGCGTTGCCAGCAAGAATAGTGGCAGCCGATCCCCAGCCTCGAATATCCATCTCGACAATTTGTGGTGTGTTAATCGGTGAGCCACCAATGGCGTGATGATCAACCACAGCAACAATCGATGCTTGGTCAATGGTTGGCGCTAGCTGAGTGACTTGATTGAAGTCTACCAGCCCCACTCGGTATGAAGAGTAATCTGTCTCTACGCGTGGTGATTCCGCATTACAGTAGTTCAAGATGAAAGTGGATTCTGGATTGATAGGCTCAGGTACTGCCTAGGTTAAGGTGCCCTGTCCACACTAGATCCTCAGCATTATCATTGGCTAATTGTTGAACTGTGTTATGGTAATTAAATAATCCAAGCGTTTGAATTTTTTGGTAGGAAGTATATTAAAAATGGTCAAGAGTTGCTACTATGTAAAGATATTAAATCGAATGAGAACAGATAAATGCTATTTAATAGCTATATTTTTATATTTATATTCCTTCCTATATCGATGGTTATTTACAATTTTAAATTTGGAGATGTTTATAAAAAATTAGTTTTTTCTAGCCTTCTATTTTATTCTTATTGGAACCCTTCATTTTTATCAATATTGTGCCTAAGCATAGTTTTTAATTATTACGTTAGTAAAAAAATAAAAAACAAAATAGCCCTAACTATCGCAATAATAATAAACATATTCGTTTTAGGTTACTATAAGTATTTCAATTTTATAATAGACAATGTCAATAGTTTACTATTAATTAACATTGATAATGAAAAAATATTTTTACCCCTCGCAATTTCATTTTTCACATTCCAACAAATTGCTTATTTGGTAGACAACTACAAAAATAAACTTGATTATAGTTTTTGGCAATATGCAGCATTCGTTTCATTTTTCCCACAGCTAATTGCAGGCCCAATAGTACATCATAATGAAATACTACCGCAGATTGAAAAATCTCATATTAAGTCGGAGAACATATCAAAAGGGTCTTACTTTTTTTCAATCGGATTGTTTAAAAAGGTTGTAATCGCAGATACATTTAGTTTATATGTGGATAATGGATATGCTAATTACTCAACACTAACAACTATTGAAGCTTGGGTTACGTCCCTATCATATAGCCTCCAACTCTATTTTGATTTCAGTGGCTATTGTGATATGGCTATAGGATTAGCTATTATATTTGGGATCAAATTACCTTTAAATTTCAACAGTCCTTATAAATCTTTAAATATACAAGATTTCTGGAGGCGATGGCACATAACATTAGGTTCTTTTTTAAGAGATTATATTTACATACCACTTGGAGGGAATAAAAAGTCGAAAGTATTTATTTCTATGAACCTTATAATTACTTTTGTAATAGGTGGCATTTGGCATGGTGCAGGTTGGACGTTTGTTCTCTGGGGGCTTATTCATGGTTTGGCTTTAGTAACACACCGAGCTTGGAGTGATTCAGGGTTAAAAATACCAAACCTACTAGCTATATTAGTTACATTTTCGTTTATTAATTTCACTTGGGTTTTATTTAGAGCGGAAAACATAGAAGTTGCATTTACTATTTTAAAGACAATGTGCAATATTACAGAACTTAATCGTGACGTTGAATATACTCCAATATTATTAACATTTACCGGACTAGTTGTGGTTTTTTCAGTAAAGAATATACACGAGTGCGAGTTTAAACCCTCATTTTTTAAAGCCATTATTTCTACAATTTGTTTTGTTAGTGCTTTAATATTATTCACTAAAGAAAGCTCATTCCTATATTTCAACTTTTGATAAATAAAATAATGAAGAACAGAACATATATTTTTACATTTATAACATTGTCATTTTCATTGTACTTCTCAATTCAATTGATAATAATTGAAAACCTATCTTATATTTTTAACGAAGAGCTCCCAATGTGGGAGGAAGTTAAAGTAAATTCAAAAAAAAATTTCAACACCAATATTGATGTCATTATCGGTGACTCTAGAGCTAAAGCCGGGTTGATACCGAATCGATTAGGTATCAATTGGTACAATTTTTCGATTGGTGGAGCAACTCCAATTGAAGGCTACTATACATTAGAACACCTGATTAATAGCGGCAATAGAATTGATAACATAATACTGAGTTACGGTCCTTTACACTTAATAAATCAATACACATTTTGGCATCGCAATGCTAAGTTTCATTTTCTGACGCCTTATCAGCATATTAAAATCGACAGTTTAGCTAGTAACTTAAAAGACCCAATTTTTGGCACAGATAAAAATTGGTATGACTACTGGTTAAAACCAGGAGTTTATTTCGGTGACATAAAAGATTCTCTAGTAAAACTGAATGAAAATCATAAAAAAAACATTAAAGTTTCGGAAATTCTACACTTATCGAAAGGGCATTATTTTTTTGGTAAAAACGAATCATCATCGGGCTATAACCAAGAAGCCAATATGGATGGTATATTCAAAGCAAGTCCAGTATTAAATGACTACCTAGATAAAACTATAAATCTCGCAAAGTCAGAAAATATTGATATTTTTTGGGTAACTGCACCTTACAACCAATCGTCAATGAATAAAATAGAAGATGAGTTCAATACGGGGTTTGATAACTATATAAGAGGGAAAACAGATCTAATACCACTAACGCTATCACACTCACTTCCCGATCACTGCTTTGGCGACCCAAGTCATATATATAGATGTTCAGATAGTTTTAGTGAGTCAATATCTAAAAAAATAAATAGCATAATTAGTAAGAAAAATGGAATCAAATCGATGTAACCCGAACTAGCTTTGGAGGTGGATAAAAAGATGATAAATGAGTGGGAACAAGATAAGCAAAAAAAGCGGGGTTGATATTGTCTCTTTAGTGACTAGCTATTACAACTATTCTCAACGCCAAACGCGCGCTACAAGGATTTATCAAGTCTGCAGTTGCAATTCTCACTTCGAGAAAAGGAACTGCATTCTTTTTCCGTAATCTTGCGGTCGGCTGTTAAAAGTTCTATGACCGAATAAAGTTACGATGTTCGATAACATTCCCCTAGGAAATGGCTATGTATCAAATAAAGTATTTGATGACTGGTCAGCTAAGCCTCGGAAATTGCCTTAATTAATCGAACTTTTCGTATGGTATAGGAAATATCTAAAACTGTTAAAATTAATTTAGAAAAACCTCTAGTAAATGTATATTACGTCCTATTCACTAGCTATCTTTTAGTAACAAAAAAACCCCAATCAGGACAAAAAAAATACCAAACATAGTTGTACTATTTATTTCCATTTCTTGATAGTACTTAGAGTGGAGTATCAAGACCAAAGTAGTTATACCTGTCATAACTATATATGCTAAGTAAACAGGTGAGTTCTTAAGTGCCAGCGCATAAAAAATGAACGCAAATGCATAAGAAAGTAAAGACATAGACACAAAAAAAACATACTTGTACCCAACTTCCAATCCAATAGTTTTTTTTAGAAGAATACCTGCTGACGCATTAGCAAATGCACCTAAAAGCATTGGTATGAAACTAATCATAATGAGAAAACACTGTCAAATAATGAGCGTAAGGTCCAGAAGAATACTCTTCTTTATGAACTAAGCTAAGTCTATGTTCGCACATCACCTTGATCAAATAGTCTGTATCAATATGTTCGATCCATTCTCTAGCTAGAATTAAATCATGCAATTGATTTACTGCCTTTTTATAAAATGGCTTGGTGCTCATATCTTTAATTATTAGCATTCCATCAGGAGCAAGCTTTTTCGTCACCTCAGATATAAATTCATTCAAATCTTTATATTTCACATGATGGAGGACATCAATGACAACTATAATATCAAATAATTTTTTAGAATCTAGCTGTTTAAAACTCTGAATATATTCATGTGTTGTTGATTCAAAAACTATATTTTGATTGTTCGCATTTAATAGTGCTTTCTTTGCCTCAGCTAATGATGCGGGATTAGTATCTAGTCCGACATAGCTGATTCCCTTTTTAAATACTGTATTTTTCAAACCGAACCAGCCACTACCGCAACCTACATCAAGAATTGAATAATCCCCCTCAGGAAGAAACCTTTCAATAGGCCTGAATGGGCATATCTTTTCCCGATATGTCTGTTTTATTTTACTCAAAAAGCTAGCATTATTGTATAATTTAGTTACCAGTTCTTTATCTTTCATTTTTACCCTCTCAACCAATAACAACTAAAGAATCAACTCTGTGCATAAATGTGTATATAATGAAAATTTGCAAACCAATACAACATAAAATAAACGAGTAGTGCAGTCTTGATATCACTGGCAATATAAACATAAATATAGCCAAAACCCAATGTAAAACGTAAAGATATTGTTCATAAGAAAATACACTATGCAATGTGAAATTATATAAAATAACCAAAAATGATACTACAAACAACTCTTTCTCAGCTGGCTTAGGTGATAGCTTTGATACAATTAATGATGTTATCATAATAGCTATGGCTATCCAAGTGCCACTAACGATCTTATTCTTAATAAAGCTTAAGCCTGCTAATTTATCATGATCAATATATCTAATTTCAATACCATTTGGAATAAATGAAAAATAAAATGTATTTAATAGATTTTTCAATTTATTAATTACATCCGTTCTTTCTAAAGATAAATAATCAATAATCCACTCAGGCTTACCCTCATTACCATATACATTCCCCTTAAAAAAGTATGTATACGATATATAAAGGAGCAGAATAAAAGCGACAGATACAATTGAAATTATAGCGGTCTTTCTTAAGGAAATAATCAAGCTATCTTTTCTTACGTAACATTTATAAACAAAATAATATATTGAAAATATTATGACATTAGTGATTGTAATAGATGCAGCAAAAATTGAAATACACAGCCATATAGGGTCAGAACTTCTTTTATCAAAAATGGACTTAACAAAATAGTAGTTAATTAAAATTATTGATAACAACCCTTGCGGATAAGTGCTAGGCATTACACCAAAAATGAAATTACAAAAAGATAAAGAGAATACAATGGTTATTAGCGAACTCTTCAACTTACAAAAATTGAAGCATAGTGTTTTATAGAAAAAAAACAACATCACAGACATCATAAATGGTGATACTATGAGAGACATATATTCAGGATTAAAACCCATAAATTTAGCCATAACATTTATAGGGATAGATACTAACTCTAAAAATAAATGAGTGTATGCATTTCGTGTTGAACCGCCTAAAACACTATATGCCATTGATGCTATATTAGCATTTGGATCATCATCAAAAAATACATTATATATACTATAATAGCCTTTATCGTAAAAGGAAAAGGCGACAAATACCATGAACAAAAAATAAGAAAATAAGCAAATTAATAAAAAACTATCAAACTTGCTAATTGCTCTAAACTTCGAGATACTCATTGTAATTAAATATATTCCTTTTAAATTAATGGGAAGCAATCATAAAAGATAACAACCACATCTATATTTATACCATTTAGATGTGTATAATACCAACAAGAAGCCAGTTATGTACATATTTACGAGAAAAAATGTCACCTTTAATACGAATAGTACGACCAAAGCAATGGATTAAGAACGCCTTTGTGTTTGCTCCCCTCATATTCTCAGGTATGTTCGAAGACATAACCGCCATACTGTCAACACTTTTAGTGTTTGTTGTTTTTTGTTTAGCTTCTTCTGCTACCTATGTGCTAAATGACTATCACGATGTCGAAAAGGATAAAAAACACCCCATAAAATCAAAAACAAGACCTCTAGCATCAGGAGAGTTGGCGAAAAAAGATGCCCGTATTTTGATGATTATCTTATACGCTGGTGTATTAATGTCAGTATACATTGAACCAAGTATAACCTCCGCTATTATTGGTTACCTTCTATTAAACATAGCATATACCTTTTATTTAAAGAACCAACCTGTGCTAGATATATTCACCATTTCAATAGGATTCGTATTACGAGTATATGCTGGCGCAGTAATACTTCAAGTCCCACTATCCTCTTGGATGTTTATTACAACCTTATCTCTTTCTTTATTTTTGGCGTCAATAAAACGAAAACAAGAGCTAGACAATAATAACGGAGATGGGGATACAAGAAAAGTTCTACATTATTACACTCCAAACCTCGTAGACAAGTACGCCGAAATGTCTGCGACATGTGCTATTTTATTTTACAGTTTATTCGTAATGTCTGACAAACCAAGCCTGTCTTACACTATTCCTTTTGTTTTGTTCGGCTTATATAGGTATTGGTTTATTGTTGAAAGCAAAAAATCCGGAGAATCTCCTACCGATGCCTTATTCTCAGACGTACCGCTTCAGATAACCATAATTAGTTGGGTTATTGCCTGTATTTATTATTTAAACATTTAAGTGAGAGAAAAATTTTGGATTTAAGCTATATAATCACTCCTTTTTTTGCTTGGTTAGTTGCTGGGTGTATGAAGTTTTCACTAAATACTATCAAAGAACGCCGTTTAGCATTCAATCTGATTGGGTACGGTGGGATGCCAAGTAACCACAGCAGTATTGTCAGCAGTGCGGTCGCTATTATCATTCTTAAAGAGGGAATAAACACACCTATCCTTGTCGTTGCACTCACAGTAGCATTTATTGTCATGCTTGATGCCAACAGTCTAAGAAAACAAGTCGGAAAACATGCAAATACTATCAATAAGTTGAGTAAGGAAACTTCGCTCCCTCGCTTAAGGGAAAGAATGGGACACTCAAAGCTAGAAATCTTAGCTGGAATCTTTACAGGATTCTTTTCTGCATTTATTGTTTACATATTCACAGCTTAACAAGTAGATAAAATATGGAGCTACATAAGGATTAGTGCTTGACCTATTTAGTCAAAGCGTGGTGGGATGGTCTTTATCGGATGCGCCCTATACTGAACAACATCTATAGAATGTGCCGCAGCCCTCGTAGAGTTGGTTATTCTGTCCCTCCTCTTTTCCGGAGATGAAGTTAAAGGAGAGTCTTAAAGGCAATTAGTATTTGTACCTGAAGGTATTACTATCATCAACAATCTCGATTTTGACAGGCACGGTGCCTTGTTTAACGTTGCCGATTTTTGCAAATGCCTTGTGCGACAGGTCGATCACTCGGCCTTTTACATAAGGGCCTCGATCGTTAATTTTCACATCAACAGACTTGTTATTGTCTGTATTGGTCACTCTCACGATAGTGCCGAATGGCAAGGTTTTATGAGCCGCAGTATTCGCATTCATATTATACGTCTCACCACTTGCTGTGAGCCTTCCATGGAATTTATCGCCATACCAAGAAGCTTTACCAGCAAGAGCATGTGACTTGGCATATTCCTTTGTTTTAGAACTGCCGACAGCCGACGTTGAGGTGCATCCGGCTAATATCATAAGGATAAGAGCGGTAAAGATAATATGTAATTTTTTCATATGGTTTGTGTGCGCTAATCTCTGCATGTTTCTCTATTTTCGTTGTTGTTGGTTAGTAATATAATACTGAGTATAGTCACTGCTCAGCCAAGGCTACCATTCGGTATGATGACGGGATGTTTTCATGAACGACACTTTCTTCCGTCATATTCATGAAAGGTTTTATCGTCAAAACGTCAACTTTAACAACGTCTTAAATTTGTACATTTCTCAATCACCCGCATATAGATAAGCTACTGATCCAAACAAAAAGGATTGGTATCTCGACCAACCCTCTTACCGTTTCACTAAGGCTATTTTCAAGTTCATTTAAACGGGGTCAAAATTATCGTTACTGACTAGACGCTTAAGAAGCGGTCGCAGTTCATCAATCAAAATATTGAGTTGGGTCTGGTAGTATTCATGAGCTTTTTTCCAATTGCCACGGTCATTTAGTTTGAACTTCATCTTGGGCAAGATTATTTTCCTGTCAGTATCGACCCAAATCGCCTCTCCCAATAATGACTCTTGAAAAAGACTCTTGGATAAGCGTATATCTTGGTAAAGTTTTTCTCCTTGTGGGCTTTTAGCAAAACGGGCAAATACACCTACCTCCCCATTATCAAGCTTATACACTGTAATCCAACTCACAGAAGTAGTAGGTGGTAACTGGAAGGATATATGGCTTTGGGTTGACGCTGTAGGAAGAGGTTGAGTCTTATCATTTAGTTTGATATTAAGAAGAAATACACGCCAGAATGTTTCATTAAATTCAGAACGATCTTGAGCTTTCTGCATTAATGGAGAGTTTTGAGGAGGGGCATCCTCGATAAGTTCGACTACATGGTCACTCGAGTGATTTTCTATAGATATAACATGCCTTTGAATTATATTCGTTTTATGCAATACCTGCGGTTGTACAAGAAAATGCTTGTCATTCATATGGAAGACACGCATTTCAACCATTGCAAATGTAAACTCCATTGATGCGTTTCGGTTTAAAAACTCCTTAATATCAAACGCACCTTCTCGAATTCCATCACCAACAATTAGCAGTAGAAAGCGCCCTCGTTTCAAATTCTTTTGTACGGCATCAATAAAATTGGCTTCATAAACGTTTTTGTCGATGTCATGAACGAAATCATAAAGTGAACGACCGTTTGTACTTTTTTTAATACTCTCATCGAGCATCATATAATCCATAGACACAAGATCTTTCGCATAATCCAGAATCTGCCCCATAACTTCTCGTCTTGATTCTGGATTTCGATATAGCTTCACTTCAGTAATAACTAATCGTCCCGTACTAGTAACATGTAGACAATCAACCCTACCGGATCGCGTTGGTAGCTCCATGCACACAGGAAAAGCCCCTACATAATCAGGTTCAATCTCATAAAACGGCAGCAGTCGCTCATTTTTAAATATCAGTTCTTGGAGCCACTTTTCACTGTAATAGCTATTATCCATGATATTCACTCGTTGAAGAGCTGAGGTGCTATTATCAGGAGCAACAACAATAGGGGCGTTGTCGGTATTCATATCTTTCCCTTATATTTAATAACCACACAAGGCTAAGCCTAATTTATACCCTCGAATCAAAAGGGATCTTTATTTATAATCATTTAGCACAAGTTGCATATCATATTGTTTTAAGGCCACCCTATTGCTCATTTTACAAGCAAGAGCTAACGACTCATCGACTTGGCCGCAAACAATCACTCCTTTACAGCTCCGATCGGCTTTGTTGCGTAATTCA